>JAFTKL010000033.1 GCA_017453285.1 Clostridia bacterium
GTGCTGACTATCACCTCGAACGTGGTCTACGGCAAGAAGACGGGCTCAACCCCCGACGGCAGACGCGCAGGCGAGCCCTTTGCCCCCGGTGCTAACCCGATGCACAACAGAGAAGAGAACGGCGCACTCGCGTCTCTCAATTCTGTCTCCAAACTTCCGTATATTTACGCGCGCGACGGTATTTCCAATACCTTCTCGATCGTTCCCGATGCGCTCGGCAAGAGCGAGGACGAGAGAGTCGGCAATCTCGTGAGCATACTTGACGGATAGTTTGCTAACAATGCGCCTCACCTCAACGTAAACGTAATGAACCGCGAGCTTCTTATGAAGGCATACGAGGATCCCGAGGCATATCCGAACCTCACTATCAGAGTTTCGGGCTATGCGGTCAACTTCTGCAAGCTCTCGCGTGAGCAGCAGAAGGAAGTCATCATGCGTACCTTCCATACGCAGATGTAAGATATGAGAGGACGGATACATTCCTTTCAGAGTCTCGGTACCGTCGACGGACCCGGACTTCGCGCGGTGGTCTTTATGCAGGGCTGTCCGCTCAGATGCGCCTGCTGTCATAACCCTGACACGTGGGATATGGGCGGAGGCAAGGAGATGAGCGCGCAAGAGCTTTTTGAAAAGATCTACCGCCTACGCTCCTATTTTGGCAAGGATGGCGGAGTTACTGCCTCGGGCGGTGAGCCCTTGATGCAGACGGAATTTTTGATCGAGCTCTTCACGCTTTGCAAAAAGGCGGGTATCAGTACCGCGCTCGACACGAGCGGATGCGTGTATAACGAAAAGGTCGAGGAACTGCTCGGACTGACCGATATCGTTCTTCTTGACTACAAGTACACGAACGACGCGGATTACAAGGTACACGTGGGAATGAGCAAGGCGCGTGTGGACGAGTTTCTCGAGAAGTTGCAGAGACTTGGAAAACGAGTCTGGATAAGGCACGTTGTCATTCCCGGACTTAACGACAGCGAAGAGTCGGTAGATATGATCTACGCGCTCAGAGACAAATATAATTGCATTGAAAAAACAGAGCTTCTCCCCTTCAGGAAGCTCTGTTTGGAAAAATATCACTCGCTGGGTGTGGATTTTCCGCTTGAGAACATACCCGAAGCGAGCGAAGAGCTGATGATACGGCTCAAAAAGGACAGATAAACTCAGTGAAAGGAGAGAGTATGAGACTTTTACATACGGGAGACCTGCATCTTGACAGCGCCTTCTGCGCCTACGGTCAGCGCGGCGCGGAGCAGCAGAGAGAAGCGGGCAGAGCTATGCTCAGACGCATTTTTGAGTGCGCCGAGAGCGAGAAATGCGATATGATACTCATCGCGGGCGACCTGTTCGACGGTCGCTTTGTAAGCCCTGCGACTGAGGAGCTCTTTTGCGAGCTCGTAGAAAAGACGAATATCCCCACCGTTCTCTCTCCCGGAAACCACGATTGGTATACAGAGGGCGGAATATACTCGCGACTCTCCGCAAAGCTTTCGGATAAGCTCATTCTCTTTTCCTCAAGCGAGCTGCAGATGTTCGAGCTGGATGCGCTTCGCGTGCGAGTGTTCGGCTACGCCTTTGGTTCGGCGGTGCTCTCTCACAGTCCGCTGTCGGATGCGAATATCCCAGAGGACAACGGATATCTCAAGATATTCTGCGGACACGCAGATCTTTCCTCCCCCGTCTCGCGCTATGCGCCTCTGACGCTTGGCGAGATCGAAAGATGTGGCTTTGACTATGCCGCGCTCGGTCATATTCACAACAGAGGCGAGCAGGAGGATAGCAGAGGCCGCGTGCGCTATTGCGGATTTTGCGAGGGCAGAAGCTTCGACGAGATCGGCGAGGGCGGCGTGTGGATAGTCGATCTTGACGGCGGAGAATGCCGCGCAGAGCGGAGAATTCTCGCTCAGAAGTCTTTCTATATCTGCGAGACCGATATCAGCTCCTGTGCCGACACGAACGCCATCGTGGGTGTTCTTCGTGCAGAGGCGGCGCGGTACTCGGACGTTGCGGGCGCACACCTGCGGATATATCTCTGCGGACGTGCGAGCGAGGGCGCAGTCTCTTACGTGCTCTCACGCGCGGATGCAATAGCTAAAAGCGCGGGAATTGCCTATCTTGAGCTTGTCGACGAGACTCTGCCGCTGCTCGACGGAGATTATCTCGAGCGCGACACCACGCTGCGCGGAGAGCTCTACAGAACTCTTCTTCCAAAGCTCACGAGCGAGAACGCAGACGAGAGACGGCTTGCAAGCCGCGCGCTCCGCATCGGACTTGCCGCTATCGACGGCAGAAGCGTGTTCGGCGCGGACGAGAGAGACGGAGGCGAAGTATGAGGATAACCCAGCTTAATATTTCGCAATTCGGTTGTTTTGAGAACAAAAGGATCGAGCTTGATGACGGACTCAACCTGATATTCGGTGAGAACGAGTCGGGCAAGAGCACGATACTTTCATTTATAAAATTTATGCTCTACGGGCTCACGCGCCGCTCGGCGACAAACTTCGAGCGCGAAAGAGCGATAAGCTGGAGCGGACACAGAGCGGCAGGCAGTATGACACTTGAGTGCGGCTCGAAGCTTTACAGAATTGAACGCAGCTTTACCGAGGGCGGACGTAGCGGTAGCGAGAAGCTTGCCATCGTTTGTCTTGATGACGGAAGCACGGTCACGACCGAGCTTCAGCCGGGTGAATATTTCCTCGGCGTGCCGCGAGAGGTATTCGAGGGTAGCGCGTGCGTCGGACAGATGCGCTCGGCAGAGATCAACGGCGAGAAGCTCGCTTCAAGCATCGAAAATATGCTTTCTGCCGCCGACGAGTCTGTCGATACCGCGAAGATACTCAAAACGCTTGACTCGGTTCGCGTGACCTACCGCCACAAATCAAAGAGCGGCGGCAGTCTTTACGAGGAAGAACAGAGGATAAATCAGCTCAGACTCCGCGCCGAGAAGGCAAGGGAGGACTCGCTTGCGCTTGATGGCTGGGAGCAGAAGCTTGAGCGCGCAAAGAGCGAGTATGAAACAGTCAAAAAAGATTTCGAGCACAAGGATGCGCTGCTTTCCGAGCTTAACAAGGTCAGTGTGCTCAAACGCTTCGGAGCGCTTGAAAAGACACGCGAGAAGAGAGCCGAGCTTGATACTAAACTCGCTGACTGCGAGGATAGGTTGACCTTTGGGGATTTGAGAGTCGACAGAGCGCATACCGCCGAGATAAAGCTCTCGGCAAAGGCTTATGCCGAGGCAGAGAAATCGCTTATAGAGAAGAGATCGCAGAGAGATGCGGGCGGCGTGCAAACTTGCGATGCCGCACTTGTAGAGCTTGGCAACAAGGTCGAGCTTGCGGGCGGCGCGGCTTTCGTAATGAAAGATATTGATGCTGCACGTCAAAGCTTAAAGAAAAAGAAGACCGCGGCGACCGTATGGGCGGTGGTGACTGCCATATTTGGTATAGGAGCCGTTGGATACGCCGCTTTCTTGGCTGTGTTCGGTGCCACACTTTCATCAATGCTGCCGTTTTATATGCTCGCACCGATAGCACTTTGCTTCGTTGTCGCGACGGCTATGTCTATCGCGGCGGCATCCGGCAAAAAGAAGGCAGGACGACAGCTTTCGGCAATTGCAGAGGAGTACGGCGCAACACCCGAAACGCTTGAGAAGAGACTCCGCGACTGTGCGGCTGAGCTGATAAAGTCGCGCGAGATAGCCGAGAAGAACGTAAAGGCTGACGCTGAGCTTGAATACGCCGAGCGTGAGCTTTCCGACAAGAAAGATGCGCTTGCAGATCTTTTACATAAGACCGCAAAGGACGCGACTGTTGACGTCGAGAGCGCGGCGCGTGAGTACAGAAGACTTGAGGAGCTTATAGCAGAGCGCGAGTCTATGATCAGCGAGAGAGACACGTTTGACCGTATGATATCTGCCGAGGAGCAGGCACTCTCGCACTACGACGAGCAAGACTTGCGCGAGCAGATAAGCGTGAATATAGACGAGGTCACGCCAAAGGCTATCGCCGAGGCGGAGCGCATGAGAGGCTTCCTTGCCGAAAAGCTGAGAATTCTTTCAAACAAGATCTCGGGAATTGAGAACACCGTGATATCTCTTCGCGCGACTGCTGAAGATCCGTTGCCAATCTCGGACGAGCTTTGCGAGCTGCAGGCGCGACACGAGAAGAATTCGCGCTTCTACGACGCTCTAACGCTTGCAATAGAGTCGATAGAGTCGGCTTCAAGCTCGATGCGAGGTAACGTTACCCCCGCTATCAGCCGTCAGGCAAGCGAGCTTCTCGCGAAGCTCTCGGGCGGTCGCTACGATACGCTAAGGACCACGGGAACGCTTGGGTTGTCGCTCGATAAGGAGGGATATTCGATAAAATCCGAGCTGTTGAGTGCAGGCACGCGCGACGTGGCTTACCTCTCACTCAGACTCGCGCTCTTTATGAGAATTTACGAGGGCGAGCTTCCGCCGCTTGTGCTCGACGAGTCGCTTTGTCAGCTTGACGAGAAGCGCGCGGAGAGAACAGTAGCACTGCTCGGCTCTCTTGCAGGCGAGGGAATACAGACGCTTTTGTTCACTTCTCACAAGCGCGAGGGCGAGATGTGCGAGCGCGTTGGGGCAGAGCATAGGATGATAACCCTTTCTTAATGGCATTTTTCACAATTATGTGTCCGAAATTTTGTGCAGTTTACCTTTGGAAATTTTTCGAAAAATATGGTAAAATATATATATAGGACACTTCGACTATCATAACAAGGAGAATACATGTTTAAAGTAGGAGCATACGTCAGTTACCGAGCAGAAGGAGTTTGCGTCATCAAGGATATTCGCAACGAGAGCTTTGGTGCGCTTGGAAAGAGCGAGGAGTATTACATTCTCTCGCCTCTGAAGGATATGAATTCAACGTTGTACGTGCCGGTAAATAACGAGGCGCTTACCTCAAAGATGCACCCTCTGCTTTCTGCGGATGAGATATGCGCGCTTGCAGACGAGCTCAGAGAAGAGAAGCTCGAGTGGATCATCGACAGTCGCGCGAGAAATACTGCTCTGCGCGAGATACTTGCCACGGGTAACCGCCGCGAGCTTATCGTGCTTGTCAACACCATCATTGATCGCATCGAGCGTTCTGCAGAGATCGGAAGAAAGATAACCGCGGGCGACGAGAACACGCTCAAGAGAGCCAAGAGAATGCTGCTTGACGAGTTTGCCGCAACGACCGACCTCAAGAGCGAAGAGGAGCTTATGGGCGTCCTTCGCGGCGAGCATAGATGCGCGCCGAAGGCGATCGTGACGGTTTGATAGAAATTGATATCGAAAAAAGGCTGTTTTCACAGCCTTTTTTGCATTATTATGATTAAAAAGTTAAAAACCCCCTTTATTTTTTTGCCAATATGTGATACAATGTACTTAATATATTACTTATAAGGAGATCATTATGTCTAATTTGAGAAAAGATATGAACCCAAAATTTATGTGGGATTTTTCGCATATTTTCGCAACTCGCGAGGATTGGGAAAAGGCTTATGTCGAGGCTGAGGAGGCTATTGCTGCCATTGGTAGCGTTGCGGGTACTCTTTGCGAGTCCGCAGAGTCGCTCGCCGCAGGACTTAACGCGATCTACAGCGCGGCACAGAAGACTGAACTTGTATATCTCTACGCATCTCTGCACAAGAACGGCGACAACGGAGATCCCGAGTATCAGCAGATGGAGGGAAGAGCGATAAATCTCTTTGTCGCCTTCAGCACAAACATCTCCTTTATGGAGCCCGAGATCCTCGCCGCTGACGAGTCTCTCATTCTTTCCTACCTTGAGGATGACAAGCTTAAGAGCTTCCGTCAGCTTATCCACGAGATCCTTCGCGCAAGAGAGCATATGCTTTCTGCCGATCAGGAGAAGATGCTCGCGATGCTCTCGGACGTTGCGGGCAACTCGAGAAATGCTTTTGATATGCTCGAGAGCGTTGATATGACTTTCCCGTCCATTATCGACGAGGAGGGCAAGGAAGTAACTCTCACGCACGGTAACTTCGGTGTTTACAGAGAAAGCAGCGACGCAAGAGTACGCCGTGAGTCCTTTGAAAAGTACTTCGGCGAGTTCAACAAATACATCAACACCTTTGCGGCTATGTACGCAGGCTCGGTAAAGACCGACGCGTATTTCTCGAGAGTAAGAGGCTACAAGGATCCCTGCGAGGCGGCACTCTTCTCGGGCAACGTTCCGGTTTCGGTATACGACAGCCTTTGCGACGCGGTGCACGACGGACTTCCCACGATGAAGAAGTACCTCGAGCTTCGCAAGAAGGCTCTCGGACTCGAGGAGCTTCATATGTACGACCTCTACTGTCCTATCGTTGACAGCGTTGATATGAAGGTCGAGTTTGATGCGGCTAAAGAGCTTGTAAAGAAGGCTACTCTGCCTCTCGGTGAGAAGTATCAGGAGCTTCTTGACAAGGCGTACAGCGAGAATTGGATAGACGTTTACGAGAACAAGGGCAAGACTACGGGCGCGTTCTCCTGCGGAGTTTTCGGCGTTCACCCCTATGTTCTTCTCAACTACACCGACACGCTCGACGATGCCTACACCCTCGCTCACGAGCTCGGTCACGCGATGCATTCCTATTTCTCTGACAGCACTCAGGATTACCCCAACCACGATTATAAGATAATGGTCGCCGAGGTCGCTTCTACCGTCAATGAGGTGCTTCTTACCAAGTACCTGCTCAGCGTTGAGACCGACAAAAAGCGCCGCGCGTATATCCTCAATCATTTCCTTGAGGGCTTCCGCACCACCATCTTCCGCCAGACTCTCTTTGCAGAGTTCGAGCGCCGCGCGCACGATATGTATATGGCAGGTCAGCCGCTTACCGCGCAGACTCTCAACGCGCTTTACCGTGAGCTCAACGAGCTTTACTACAACGGCGCGGTGGTTGACGAGCTTCAGGACATCGAGTGGGCAAGAATTCCTCACTTCTACAACGCATTCTACGTATATCAGTACGCGACCGGCTTCAGCTCCGCGGTTGCAATTGCGAGCCGCATCGTAGAGACGGGCGACGCATCGGCTTACCTTGAATTCCTCAAGACAGGCGGCTCGGATTATCCCCTCGAGGAGCTCAAGATCGCAGGTGTTGATCTTACCAAGCCCGACACCGTAAAGAACGCGATGAAGGTATTTGCAGACTCGCTTGCTGAGTTCGAGCAGTTGCTTTCGGAGATCTGATATAACTTTACTATATTCGCAAATTTCGGCAGAGATATTGTTTTCTCTGCCGATTTGTGTTATAATGAGATTACTCAAAAGAACTTCCCATTCAAGTTCTTTGCGCCACTTTCTACGAAAGAAAGTGGCAAAATTTCAACTCGAACTAACTATCAAACTCACTAAAGGAGAAATTATGTATACAAAAAAGGATATAATAGCTCAGCTCGAGCAGATGGGCGTGCCGCGTGACAAGCCCGTGCTCGTTCACAGCTCGTTGCGCGCGGTCGGCGAGGTAGAGGGCAGGGCAGACGGACTTATCGACGCGCTGAAGGCTCATATCTGCGCCGAGGGGGGACTTTTGTGCATCCCCACGCACACCTGGGCGAATATGGGTAAGGAGGGAGAGATAACGCTCGATATGCTGGGCGAGACTTGCATAGGAACTCTCCCCAATATTGCCGCAGGGCGCGATGACGCTTGCCGCTCGGATCACCCCACGCATTCTATGGCGGTATTTGGAGAGGGCGCTGAGGAGTTTGTCTTGGGTGAGGATAGAATGACCACCCCCGCGCATCCCGACGGATGCTACGGCAAAATATACGCCCGTGGCGGATACATATTGCTTGTAGGAGTTGGGCATAATAGAAATACCTACCTCCACGGTGTTGAGGAGATGCTCGACGTTCCCAACCGCCTCGGTGAGCTTCGCGAGGTCAGCATAAGATACCGCGACGGCAGTATCTCGCACAGATTCTCTCGCGGACATCACGCAGAGGGGATAGGCGACGTATCTGCGCGTTTTCCGAATTACGAAGAGGCTTTCAGATATCACGGCTGCATCCGCGACGGCTTTGTCGGCAGCGCAAAAACTCAGCTTTGCTCTGCGGTTGGGATGAAGAGAGTGCTTGAGACGGTATACAAGCGTAGCGGCGGCATCGAGCTGCTGATGGAATACACGCCCATTCCGCGCGAATACTACGAGGGGGAGCTTTGTGATGAGTAAAAATAAGACTCGCCTTGGTGCGAGATTTTGGTTCTCACTCGTGCTGTTCGGACTCGTAGGTCAGATAGCGTGGGTGGTTGAGAATATGTATCTCAATGTCTTTATCTATAAGATGTTCGGCGCGTCGGCATCCGACATCGCGGCTATGGTAGCCGCGAGCGCAATCGCGGCTACGCTGACGACCGTGCTTGTGGGCGCGCTTGCCGACAAGATCGGAAAGAGAAAGATATTTATCTGCTTCGGCTATATTCTCTGGGGTATCTCGATCCTTGGCTTTGCGCTTTTGCGTGTCGATTGGATCAGTGCGGCGCTTCCCGCAGTTGCCTCAGCTTCGGCTCTTGCTGTGACGCTTGTGATCGTGCTTGACTGCGTTATGACCTTCTTTGGCTCGAGTGCAAATGACGCCGCCTATAACGCGTGGCTGACCGACTCGACCGACGAGAGCAATAGAGGCGCGGCAGAGGGAATAAACTCGATGATGCCGCTTGTGGCAATACTCGCGGTATTCGGCGGATTTATGGCATTCAACCTTGATATGCCACAGTCATGGACGGCGATATTCTGCATCATCGGTATCGCGGTCACACTTATCGGTGTTCTCGGATTTTTTATCATCGAAGAGCCGCGTGTCGAGAAGAGCGAGAGCGGATATTTTGCAAACGTGATCTACGGCTTTCGCCCGTCGAGTGTTAAGAAGCACGGTAAGCTGTATTTTTACCTTATCTGCTTCGTGCTTTTCAATACTTCAATTCAGATATTTATGCCGTATCTGATAATCTATTACGAAAAGTCGCTCGGTATGACCGACTACGTTTTCGTAATGGCACCCGCGATCCTGCTTGCCTCGGTGGTAACTGCGCTTTGGGGCAAGGTCTACGATAAGCGCGGATTTGGATTTTCCTCGGCTCTCGCGCTTGCGTGGCTCTGCGTCGGATACGTGATCCTCTTCTTCGTCCGCGCGACCGCTCCCGTGTTCGTCGGTTCGCTCTTTATGATGTGCGGATATCTGTCGGGAATGGCTGTGTTCGGCGCGAAGATCCGCGAGCTTACGCCCGAGGGTAAGTCGGGAATGCTTCAGGGCGTCAGAATTTGCGCTCAGGTGCTTCTTCCCGGTGTTATCGGACCTGCGATCGGCAAGGCGGTGCTCGCAAACGCCCAGGTGATAGTCAACAACGACGGCACGACGAGCTTTATTCCGAACGCGAATATCTTCCTCGCGTCCCTCGCTCCGATCGTCCTGCTTGTGATCATTCTGCTCGTATCCCGTGCGATATCGGGTGGAAAGAAGCCGAAAACGGTAGATCTCCCCACAGATCTTGACGGCGGTAGCTGGGATGAGTACCCGAGACCGCAGATGAAGCGCGAGTCCTATATCTCGCTTTGCGGCGAGTGGGATCTTGCGGTAAGATACGACTCTGAGACTGTTGAAAAACTCGGCAGGATCAACGTTCCTTTCGCACCCGAAAGCACGCTGTCGGGCATCAAAAGACCTCTTGGTGTTGCCGAGAGATATATCTACAAAAAGAAATTCAGCCTGCCGAGCGGCTTTATGAAGGATCGTTTGCTTATCCATTTCGGCGCGGTCGATCAGATAGCCTACGTTTACCTCAACGGTAGCTTTGCAGGCGAGCACGTGGGCGGATATCTGCCCTTTGAGCTTGATCTTACCACGCTTCTTTGTGAGGGAGAGAACGAGCTTGTCGTCGAGGTCGAAGATACGCTTGACCGCGAGCTTGCTTACGGCAAACAGACCTACAAGAGAGGCGGAATGTGGTACACCGCGATCAGCGGAATATGGCAGAGCGTGTGGCTTGAGAGTGTGTACAAGAGCGCGATAGAAACTATCAGAATTACTCCCGATCTTGTGGGCGTGACGGTAGAAACAACGGGTGGTGTGGCAGAGAAGCATATCTCGCTGAAAACCCCCGAAGGCATCCGCGAGATAGACTACGAGGGCGACCGCGTGAGAATTGACGTCGCGAACGCGCACCTCTGGACACCCGAGGATCCCTACCTTTACGAATTTACGCTCACGTCGGGCGAGGATAAGATTGACTCCTATTTCGGACTTCGCACCGTCGGTATCGAGAAGCGTGGCGAGTATTCCTATATTTGTCTTAATGGAAAGCCGTATTTCTTCCACGGACTGCTCGATCAAGGCTATTACAGCGACGGAATATATACCCCGAAGACTCCCGAGGGATATAAATTCGACATTCTCAAAATGAAGGAGCTTGGATTTAACATGCTCCGCAAGCATATCAAGATCGAGCCCGAGCTATTTTACTACTATTGCGATACGTACGGAATGATAGTATTTCAGGATATGGTAAACAGCGGAAAGTACAGCTTTCTTATCGACACCGCACTCCCGACTGTCGCGATGCGGAGCGGCATTACGCATAAGGCGTCAGCACGCCGCCGAGAGTATTTCGAGTCAAGCTCGCGCGAGACTATCGACCTGCTTTACTCTCACCCCTGCGTTTGTTATTACACCATCTTCAACGAGGGATGGGGGCAGTACGATGCTGACAGAATATACGCCGAGCTCAAGGCATACGACCCCACTCGCGTGTACGACGCGACGTCGGGATGGTTCAAGGGCAAGGAGAGCGACGTTGAGAGCGAGCATATCTATTTCAAGAAGATCAAGCTGAAGTCGCGAGCCGACCGTCCGCTCGTTCTCTCGGAGTTCGGCGGATACTCGATGCGCGTCGACGGTCATTCCTTCAATCTTGACGGCGCGTACGGTTACAAAACGCTTGAGGACCGCGAGGCATTGATGGATGCGCTTGAGAAGCTCTATATTGGCGAGGTGCTCCCCGAGATCACGAAAAACGCGCTCTGCGCTACTGTTCTGACGCAGGTCAGCGACGTTGAGGACGAGATCAACGGACTCGTCACCTACGACCGCGCGGTAGTCAAGGTGGATGGCGAGAGAATGAGAAAAATTGCCGAGAAGCTGAAGTCAGAATTTGAGAAAATAGCTATTTTGCGCCTTGACAATTGGCGGGTACTGTGCTATAATAGCATCGTAAAGACTTTTTCGAGGTGAACACAATGCTATTCTTTTACGTCCGACACGGCGACCCTATATACGACCCCAATCAGCTCACACCTCTTGGCAAGCGTCAGGCAGAGGCAGTCGCAAAAAGACTTGCGGCTCACGGAATTGACGAGATATACGCGTCGACATCAAACAGAGCGATAGAGACGGCTCAGCCTACCTGCGAGATACTCAAAAAGCAGATGACTCTTCTCGATTTTGCCAATGAGGATCACGCGTGGCGCGAGCTTGCCGTGGTCGATAACGGCAGACGCGGCTGGATGTTCCACAATCCAAGATTTATCAGCCTTTTTGCCGAGAAGAGCGTGCGCGACCTTGGCGACGATTGGTACGATCATCCCGAGCTCAAGCAATACGATTTTAAGAAGGGAATTGACCGCATCTACGAGGAGTCAGATAAGTTCTTTGCAAGCCTTGGCTATGAGCACGACAGACATACGGGCAGGTATAAGGTGGTTGCGCATAACGACAAGCGCGTGGCACTCTTCGCTCATCAGGGCTTCGGACTTGCGTTCCTCAGCTGCCTGCTTGACATTCCTTATCCTTTCTTTACCACTCATTTTGACATGTGTCACACAGGTGTCACGGTCATCGAATTCAAGGAAAGAGACGGATATGCCTATCCTTTGGTACTGACTCTGTCATCCGACTCTCATATCTACAAGGATGGACTTCCGACTAATTATAATAATCATATAAGATTTTAAAGGAGAGCACAACTATGAGCAAATACGACGGAACACAGACACAAAAGAACCTCGAGGCTGCTTTCGCAGGCGAGTCCGAGGCAAGAAACAAGTATACCTACTTTGCATCTGTAGCAAAGAAGGAAGGCTACGAGCAGATCGCGGCACTTTTCCTCAAGACCGCCGAGAACGAGAAGGAGCATGCAAAGCTCTGGTTCAAGGAGCTTGAGGGCATCGGAAACACCGCACAGAACCTCGCTGCAGCCGCTGCAGGAGAGAACTACGAGTGGACCGATATGTACGCAGGCTTTGCAAAGACTGCCGAGGAAGAGGGCTTCCCGGAGCTCGCTGCAAGATTCAGACTCGTTGCGGCTATTGAGAAGCAGCACGAGGAGAGATACCGCGCACTTCTCCACAACGTAGAGATGGCTGAGGTATTCAAGAAGAGCGAGGTCAAGGTTTGGGAATGCCGTAACTGCGGACACATCGTTGTCGGCACGGAAGCTCCTCAGGTCTGCCCCACCTGCAAGCATCCTCAGAGCTACTTCGAGATCCACGCAGAGAACTATTAATGAAAAAACGCTTTACTGTCAAAATTTTGGCAGTAAAGCGTTTTTTGTTAAGATTGATTAAAACTCTTGACAAAAGTCAAGGAAGGGTATAAAATATTTGCAGAGTACATTTTGGGAGGACTAAAATGAAGCCGACACAACACCCCGAGCGTCATTTGGCACGTCGCTACGATTGCGTTACAAGATCCAAGGAATTTCAGCAGACCGTACATTCGGAATTTGCCGAGGATAAAGCACCTCTTTACCAGCGACTAAGAGAATTGGATACGGCGTATTTCCCGTCAAATCCTGAATACAAAGTTTATTACGGTGAGCTTCACGGGCACACCAATCTTTCAGACGGATGTCCTAATATCGATGAGTATTTTGTCGCTTGCCGTGATAGAGCAAAACTTGATTTTGCTGCGGTAGCAGACCACACTCACGGAGGGATAGGCAACGATACTTTGTGGGGCAAAAAATGGGAGATAATCAAGGACGCCGTAAAGAGATATTATGAACCTCATAAATTCACTACCGTGCTTGCATACGAGGAAGAGGCTGATCCGTGGTACAGCAACTGCGTTATTTATTATGATAATCACGATGCTGATATGCTTGCCGTAGAGAACTGTGGCTGGATGAATAGAGAGGAGCTTCATAGATACCTTGCACGCGAGGATGTGCTTATAGTTCCTCACGACACAAACAATCTTGCACCCGGAACTGATTTTATGGCGCTTGAGCTTGAAGATATGCCGCCATTGATACAGGTACATTCGAGATATAACTTCTGCGAGAAGACCAACGAGCCGACTTTTCTTTGCAATTCGGACTGCGAGGGCGGTCACTGGCAGGACGCGCTTAACAAGGGCGCAAGAATGGGTTGTATCGCGTGCTCGGACGATCACGACAACAATATGGGTACGGTTATAGAAAAATTGCCGTATCCGTGGCGTTTCCCCGGTCTTACGGGCGTGTGGGCAAAAGAAAATACGCTTCCTGCCATATTTGAAGCTCTCAAGTCGCGCCGTTGTTATGGTTTTATGGGTGGCAGGATCAGCCTTGATTTTCGCATGAACGGACACTATATGGGCGAGGAAATAGAAGACGCGGGTGACAGAACTTTGTACTATAAGATAGAAGCGGATGCCCCTGTTGATACTGTTACTATCGTTAAGAACGGCAGAGATTATATTGTACTCAAGGGACGTTCTGAACAAGCTATATTTGATTACTGTCAAGAACAGGACACTGATTATTATTATATTCGCGTTCGCCTGAGCGACGGAAGATTTGCTTGGAGCAGTCCTATCTGGGTTAACAAAAAATAATAAAAAAGAAAATACGGCTGTTTCAAAAGCTTTCGAAACAGCCGTATTTTTTAGTTTACCACGTTTTTCGGTGTACCGCCAAGGAAATTCTCAATGTTATCGCAAACTATTGAGAGAAGTCTGCGGCGCGTCTCTATCGGTGCCCACGCGACGTGGGGAGTGAAGGTGATGTTGGGAGCGTCAATGAGCGGACAGTCGGCTCTCATCGGCTCGACAGTAAGCACGTCGACTGCTGCGCCCGAAAGATGTCCTGACTTGAGCGCATCGACAAGATCCTGCTCGATGATAACTCCGCCGCGCGCGGTATTTATGAAATACGCGCCTTTTTTCATCTTTGCGAATACCTTTGCATCAAAAAGCTCGCGCGTGCCGTCGTTTAGCGGGCAGTTGAGCGAGAGATAGTCGCTCTCGCGAAGCAGCGTGTCAAAATCGACGAAGGTCGCAATATCGTCCTGCTTGGGCGTTCTCGTGGTCGCGATGACTCTCATCTCGAAAGCCTTTGCGATCTCAGCCACGCGGCGACCGATCGCGCCGTAGCCGAAGATACCGAGCGTCTTGCCCTGAAGCTCGGATGCAGGGCGTGAGAAGAAGCAGAACAGACGGGATCTCGTCCATTCTCCTGCCTTGACGTCGCGGTCATACTCTGCTATCTTAGTCGCGTTTGCGAGAATGAAGCCGAACACCTGCTGAGCTACGGCAGAGGTCGAATAAGAGCCTGCGTTGGCGACCGTAATGCCGCGCGAGCGCGCATAGACGGTGTCGATATTGTTGTAGCCCGTGGCGAAAAGTGCGATGAGCTTGAGATTTTTTGCGCCCTCAAGCTCGGGCTTACCAAGGACGGTCTTGTTGAGAATAACTATATCCGCGTCCTTGATCCTCTCGGGAACCTCGTCGGGCAGGCTCTCGCCGTAGTAGGTGACATTTCCGAATTTTTCAAGCACCGAGAGATCAAGATCTCCCGAGGTGACGGTATTGCAGTCGGTCAGAACGATATTTAATTTCTTCATCCTTTTACCTCAAATCGTTTATTACAGCGGGGACACACCACAAAGTGCTTGCCCTTCGCCTTTGGGAGACGAAGGACAGCGCCGCACGCGTGGCACTTGCGGTATACGTGAGTTTTTCTGTCGCGGAACTTGTTTCTGCGGAGCTTGAAAAATCCGCAGAAGCGTTCGTTCTCGCGACGGCGGGCCGCGATGTTCCTTGAAAACATTCTGTAGAACATCCATCCGATCATCGCGGTCGTGATAAGATAATAGGCGACGGAAAACCAGACAGAATCGACGAACAGTGCAACGATATTTGCCACGATCATCCATATAAGGCAGACGTAAAGCATAACCTTTGCAAGCGTGTCGCTTCCGTATCTTCCGTACATAAATCTATACAGCTTATTTTTGAATTTACCCATTCCTGCGCTAAAATTCCTTTCGTATTACTCGGTTCTCAGAGCAACGACGGGGTCCTTCTTGGAAGCGTTCTTAGAGGGGATAAGTCCTGCGATGATGGTCAGGAACATACTTACGATAACGAGTATGATCGCACCCGCCCAAGGCAGAACGGCATTGATGTTGGAGAAGCCCGAGAGCGCCTGAATGATGGCGTTGACGGGGATGCAGAGGAGAATTGTAAACAGGATACCGATTATACCTGCGGTGACGCCGATAATAAAGGTCTCTGCGTTGAATACGCGTGAGATATCCTTCTTGGATGCGCCGATCGCACGGAGAATACCGATCTCCTTGGTTCTTTCGAGTACCGAGATATTTGTGATAATACCGATCATTATCGAGGATACCACGAGCGAGATAGATACGAACGCGATAAGAACGTAGGAGATAACGTCGATAATAATGGATACCGAGGACATCATAATTCCGATGATATCGGTGTACTCAAGCTTATCCTTCTCTTCAACTCCTGCGTTGTAGTCAGCGATGAATTGCTCAACGTTCTCTTTGGAGTGGAAGTCCTTTGCGTAGAAGTTGATTGATGCGGGGCATTCCTTAGTTGCGTTGCCGAGCTCGGTCAGGGTTGACTTGTAGGTCGCATCGGTCTGGGGAGCGAAGTTGTAGAGTGCCTCCTCGAGCTGAATGAACTCCTCACTGTCAGCGGGGAAACCGTTGAGGATTGCAAGGAAGATCTCCTCGGTCACGGTCATCTCCTTGAGAGCAGCAGAGACAGAGGTATAGATAGCATTCATCGTCTCCTCACCTGCAAGCGTTATAAGACCCGGAATGGTCATAGGCTGCTGAGTCATAGGATTGGTTGTCTCAACGCCGTTGATGAGCACGTAGAAATGCTGTACGTCCATAAAGGGCAGGAAGGAGGGAAGAGTGTCGGGGGTTACGTTGAACGCGTCGTCGGGCTCCATCATCTTGTCTACCGTCATCGCGAGCATCTGCAGTCCCATAGCGTTCTCGGGATTTGCCTTTGCCGCCGCGAGCATGGTGTTGATAAGCTCGATCTTGTTCTCGTTGGGGAGCAGGAAGAATATGTTCTTAAAGCCTGCCTCGTCCTTGATGTCGAGCTGGCTTGCGAACTCTTCCTCGGTCTTGATCATCTGCGTCATATAGGCGTAGAACTGATCCATCATAGCGTCATCGATCTTATTGATAAGATCTCCGATCGTTTCGGGAGTGTACTTGGTTCTCTCAAAGCCAAGACCTGTGAGTACGTTTACGTCGGGGGTCTCGATCTGCTGAGTGATAACGCCGCTTTCTTTGTTCATCTGAAGGATATAGTCCGTAAGATCCTTAGTGTAGCCGATAACGCCCGAGATCGAAGTTGCGGACGCGTCTACCTTAGGGCGAACCACACCCGAGATCTTGAGGTCGATACCGTTATCCGTGACGAACTTGGAGAGCTGATCCTCGGTGTAGAAGTCGCGCACGTCGCTCCATACGGGGTAGGTCTTGCCGCCTACGGTGTAGGTGCGGTCGGACTCAATAAAGAAATCCTCGGTGTTTATGAGTTTGAATTTCATATTGAGGAAGTAGTCGATAGGGAAGGGCTCAATGTCCTCGGATTCGTACTTCTCGCCTGCCATGATCGAATTCATAATGCCCTCGAGCTCGCTCTGATCGAGTACTCCGAGCATATATAGAGCCATTTTGCTCAGCGAGTTGTCCTTGCCGACGACAAGCACTACCTCGTCCTTAGAGGTCGGCCAGTGACCGTCAACGAGGTCGTACTGCTGATCGAGAAGCTCCTGGTTGTTGATCATCTCGCTGAACACGTTGACACCTGCAGAGCCTGCGGATTCCATAAGAGAGCCGAAGCTCGAGAAGCTGTCGCCCATGTTCTGAAACATATTTTCAAGACCGAGCTTGAGCGTGCCGTCGTTCGTATAGAGCTGAAGATCGAAGTTGTAGGTGTACTGAATGTCGCTGACGTATTTTTTGATTTCGTCGTAATTCTCGTCGATATACTTTTTGAATGCTTCAAGATTGTTGGGTCTTGTCGAGGTCATAGCCGTGACCATTGAATCGAGCGAGTTGTCGACGTAGATCTTGTCGTCGTCGTGCTCTTCCTTGCTCTCCGAGGTCGCGGTCATAGCCTCCATCATAGCCGCCATATCCTGTGTTTGCTCGAAGATAGAGAGCGGATAGGTCGAGAGGGTGTCCTCCTGGACCTGATCGATAAAGAGCTGAATACCGTTAGAGAGTGAGAGGATGAGCGCGATGCCTATGATACCGATACTTCCTGCGAAGGATGTCATAACTGTTCTGCCCTTTTTGGTCATAAGGTTCTTCATCGAGAGCGAGATAGCGGTAGCGAAGGACATCGAGGTCTTTTTCTGCTCTGCCTTTAGTGCTTTCTTATCTTTTTTGACCTGAGCTCTGCGCTCTTTGTCCTTCTCGGCAAGTGCGGCGTATTCTTCCTCGCTGAGCGGATCGGAGTCGTCGATGACCTGGCCGTCCGAGAGCTTTACGATACGCGTAGAGTAATGCTCTGCAAGCTCGGGGTTGTGAGTTACCATAATAACGAGGCGGTCGCTTGCCACCTCCTTGAGCAGATCCATTATCTGCACGCTGGTCTGAGTGTCAAGCGCGCCCGTAGGCTCGTCTGCGAGCAGAATATCGGGGTTGTTTACGAGCGCACGCGCGATCGCAACTCTCTGCATCTGTCCTCCAGACATCTGATTTGGCTTCTTGTGGAGCTGATCACCAAGACCGACCTTTGTGAGGGCTTCAATAGCTCTTGCACGGCGCTCGGCTTTGGATACTCCCGAGAGGGTAAGAGCGAGCTCTACGTTAGAGAGCACGGTCTGGTGGGGTATGAGGTTGTAGCTTTGGAATACGAAGCCGATAGAGTGGTTTCTGTAGGTATCCCAATCGCTGTCACGGAAAAGCTTTGTGGATTTTCCGTTGATGATGAGGTCGCCCTCGCTGTAGCGATCGAGACCTCCGACGATGTTGAGCATCGTCGTCTTTCCGCAACCCGACGGTCCGAGGATCGAAACGAATTCGTTCTCGCGGAAGCAAAGGCTTACACCGTTAAGAGCTGCAACCGTCGTGTCACCCGTTTGATAGGTTTTGACGATATTCTTCAGTTCAAGCATTTTATTTCCTTTCTGCAAAGAAGTTTTAACTTCCTAAAACAAATATAATATACAAGTATAATACCGAATTTTTAAGTGCAAATAATGATTATGATAATATTTTGTGAATAATTGTGATGGCTTTGTGAAAAGATTCAAGGCTGTCGCAACAACAGCCTTGAGTCAAGTGATCTTTTACTTATAAGGATGCTCGTCTGCGCTCTTACGCATAGCACGCATAACTGCATCGGGGTCCTCTGCTTTGAATATTGCCGAACCTGCAACGATGACGTTCGCGCCTGCCTCGGTCAGCATATAGAGGTTGTCCGCGCCAATTCCGCCGTCGACTTCGATGTCAAGCTTCAATCCGTTTGCCTCTGCGTAGTCGCGGAGCACCTTGACCTTCTGTACAGTCTCGGGGATGAGCTTCTGACCGCCAAATCCGGGCTCTACGGTCATTACAAGCACCATATCGAGCTCGCTCATCATAGGGAAGATAAGCTCGGGGGGAGTCGCGGGCTTGATCGAAACCGCCGCGCGTACGCCCTTGGAGTGTATGTATCTCACTACGCTCAGCGGATCTTCACAGCTCTCGTAGTGAATCGTGATGATATCTGCGCCCGCTTTAACGAAATCGTCGATATATCTGATCGGGTCTGTGATCATAAGATGCACGTCGAAGACCATTTTACTGTGCTTACGGAGCGAGGAGATAACGGGTGCGCCGAAGCTGATATTCGGCACGAAGATGCCGTCCATAACGTCGAGATGCAGATATTCTGCTCCTGCTCTCTCTACCTTTGCTACGTCCTCAGCGAGCCTTGAGAAGTCGGCGGCGAGGACAGAGGGGGAAATAATGATCATAAAAAATTCTCCTTTTGGATGACAAAAATATCTTCTCACTCATAAAATGGCAGAGAAGGCAAAATGAATGACCGCGGAAGAGACATTAAAGTCAAGGACGGAAGGTAAATATCCGCGGCAATTCGTTTTTGGAGGCAACCGTGCAAAAAAGCACGGATCTGCCTCCGCTTTGATCTTTATTTTTCTATAAGGCAAACTGCGTGCGCCGAGATTCCGAGTCCTTCGCCGCTAAAGCCAAGGCCCTCCTCGGTCGTCGCCTTTACGCTGACCGCATCCACGTCCATATCGAGCGCGAAGGCTATCCTTTTACGCATCTCGGGGATATGCGGCGCAAGCTTGGGCGCTTGTGCGATCACGGTAGCGTCGATATTTACGGGGTGATATCCAAGCCCCGTCAGCTTAACTCCTACCTTGCGCAGAAGCACGAGGCTGTCCGCGTCCTTGTACGCGGGGTCGTTGTCCGGGAAAAGCTTGCCTATATCGCCAATAGCTGCCGCGCCGAGCAGTGAATCGGCTATAGCGTGCAAAAGTACATCTGCGTCTGAGTGCCCGAGAAGCCCTTTCTCGTAAGGGATCTCAACGCCTCCGAGGACAAGTCTTCTGCCCTCTGTGAGTCTGTGGACGTCATATCCGTGTCCTATTCTGATCATTTTGCATCGCTCCCGTAATATATCTCGGGTTCATTCTCTTTGCGGTACTCGAGAATGCCTTTTGCGACCGCAAGGTCGTCGTAGGTGGTGATCTTTATATTCTGCGCACCGCACTCAACGAGTCTGATAGGGTGACCTATGAACTCGACGAGCGAGTTATCGTCGGTACCCTCAAATTTTTTTCCTGACGTGATGACGGAAGCCGCGCGGTAGAGCTTGGTCTTGAATACCTGCGGAGTCTGTGCGAGCCAGACTGTTTCACGGTCAGCCGTAGAGTCGATAAAGCCCTTCTTGTCTGCGATTTTAACGGTATCGGTGCTCTTATGAGCCGCCGTTGCCGCCTTGTATTTGTAAGCCGAACGGCATACGTCGGTTATCTGTTCGGGAGTGGTAAGGCAACGTGCTCCGTCGGCAATAGCAACAAACTTGGAGCGGTCGTCTACCGCCTCAAGTCCTTTTGCGACCGACTCCTGACGTGTCTCTCCGCCCTTGACGATCTTAGTGACCTTGCTGATATTAAAATCCTTTACGATCTTCTCCCAATATTCGATCTCGTCACGTCTTGCGACTATGACGATCTCGTGGATACAATCGGTATTTTCATAAGCCTTGAGCGTATGAACGAGAACGGGAATACCGCAAAGCTTTTGCATCTGCTTTGTTACGTTTCCGCCGAAACGCTCGGAAAGTCCCGCAGCCGCGATGATCGCGGAAGTGAAATTCTTCGGGTGATCAGAGCCCGAGATAGCTCTGAGAACACCTGCTATTTTCTTGACACACAAAATAGCAGCCTCCTTGAATTAAAGATTTGTATTTTAATTAACTATCAGAGATTTTTATCCTCAATGTCCTTAAGCATAGCGACTCTGGTTACGTGGTTGCCGCTGTTTGCATATTCTGCCTCAAGAAATGCATCGACGAGGTCGAGTGCAAGTCCGATGCCGACAACGCGCTGACCGAAGCAAAGCACATTTGCGTCGTTATGCTCGCGTGTAAGTCTTGCCGAGAAAACGTCCGAGCAGCAAGCCGCGCGGATGCCCTTGTGCTTGTTTGCCGCGATAGACATTCCTACACCCGTGCCGCAGATAAGTATACCGAGCTGACATTCGCCCGAGAGTACCTTTTCGCAAGCAGCCGATGCGAATTTTGGATAGTGACAGCTTGCAGATGAGAAAGTGCCCACCTCAACTACCTCGTGTCCTTTTTCCTTGATATGAGCGATCACAGCGTCTTTGATCTCAAAGCCTGCGTGATCACAACCGAGAACGATCTTCATAATATTTGTTTCCTTTCGGTAAAATTTACTTGTTTGCCGCCTCACGCTCGGCGCGTTCGCGCTCTGCCTGAGAGGGACGGAGATATTCTACTCCAAGCTCGGCGTCCGAGCAATACCTGCCGCTCTCATACGCCGCGAGAGCCGCCTCAGCGACAGAGAACGCCGACTGATGTCTGAGTCTTTCGGGAACGGGGCGCACCGTAGTTTTCTCGAAGACGCCCACGCAGATGTCGTATCCGTCGCCTGCGAGCACGGTCTCCTCGTCGTATTCTGCGAGCATCCCGTCAAGCTCGGAGATCGAGATCGCAAGATCCTCAGTCAGCCTCTCGAGCTTCTCTCCGTCAGAGCGGAAGATCGCGGTGTAGACCTGCGAGCGTCTTGCGTTCATCACGGGGCAGACGATACCCTTGTGAAATCTGAGATTGTACGCGATAGCTTCAAGCGTGGAGACTCCGACGCAGGGCTTGTCCGACGCGAATGCAAGTCCCTTGACGGTCGCCGTGCCTATTCTCACACCTGTGAATGAGCCGGGACCTGTCGATACCGCGAAGAGATCAACGTCTCCTACCTCCATCGAGAAGAAGGAGATCAGGGATTCTATCATAGGCAGAAGCGTTTCGCTATGTGTGTTCTTGTTATTGAGTGTGTATTCCGCCAGCAAGCGTCCGTTCTCGCAAAGCGCGACCGACGCTACGGTTGCCGACGAATCTACCGATAAAATTTTCATATAGGTTTCCTTTCGGTAAGGCTTACTGACGTACGAGAGTTATTTTTCTCTTGTCGGGCTCGTCGACCGAGCATTTTTCGATAGTTACGGAAAAACGCTCGTCAGGCAGGGCGTATTCGATATTCTCGCTCCACTCGACAAGGCAGATGCCGCTATCAAGATAGTCGTAAAAGCCTATGGAATACAGCTCGTCCTCGTCGTTTATGCGGTACATATCGAAATGGAAGGCGGGAGGGTTTTTACCACCTTTGACTCTGTATTCGTTCACGAGCGCGAACGTCGGGGATTTTACTCTTGCACCTGGCGCGACGACAGATGCAAAACCGCGCACAAAGGCGGTCTTGCCGACTCCGAGATCGCCGTAGAGTGCTATAAAGCGCGGAAGCTTGCTATCTTCGAGCATCGCGCCTGCAAGCTTGGCACCTATGCGCTCGGTCTGTTCGGGAGAGCTTGTGTAAAATATTTCGGGAATTTGCATATGCGTTCCTTCAAAAATTGCTTATCAGAACAGACCCGTGATGTTGCCGTCGTCGTCGACGTCGATCGAGAATGCGGCAGGCTTCTTGGGAAGCCCGGGCATAGTCATAATAGCGCCGGTGAGAACGACGATGAACTCAGCACCGGCAGAGAGCTTGACCTCGCGCACCGTGAGGGTGAATCCCTCGGGACGACCGAGCTTTGCCGCATCGTCAGAGAGCGAGTACTGCGTCTTTGCCACGCAGATGGGGAAGGTCGAATACTTGGGGTCAAGTGCTTCGATCTCGGAGATATTCTTGAGAGCTGCCGCGTCGTACTTGACATCAGCTGCGCCGTAAATCTTGGTTGCTACAGCTGCGATCTTTTCCTTGATGGAAAGCTCGTCAGCGTACATAAATTCAAAATTCTTTTCCTTTTCGCAAGCGGCAACTACCCTGTTAGCGAGGTCGATTCCGCCTTCGCCTCCCTTTGCGAATACCTCGGAGAGCGCGAAGTCAGCACCCTTTTCGGTGCAGATCTTCTCGATATAAGCAAGCTCTGCATCGGTGTCGCTGCCGAAGCGGTTGATCGCAACGACTACTGGCAGACCGTACTTGCGAAGATTGTCGATATGAGCCTCGAGGTTCACGGCACCCTTAGCCAGAGCATCGAGGTTCTCAGCGCCGAGCTCGGTCTTTGCAACGCCGCCGTTGTACTTGAGCGCGCGGACGGTTGCCACCAAAACTACTGCGTCGGGGGTAAGACCTGCCTTACGGCACTTGATGTCAAGGAACTTCTCAGCGCCGAGGTCAGCACCAAAGCCTGCCTCGGTGATGGTGTAGTCAGCGAGCTTGAGCGCGAGCTTTGTAGCTCTTACAGAGTTACAGCCGTGCGCAATATTAGCGAAAGGACCACCGTGGATGAGAGCGGGGGTGTTCTCAAGCGTCTGAACGAGGTTGGGCTTGATAGCATCCTTGAGAAGAGCCGCCATAGCGCCGTTAGCCTGAAGCTCGCGGCAGTATACGGGCTTGCCGTCATAGGTGTAAGCCACGAGAATATTGCCGAGTCTCTCCTTGAGGTCAGAGATTGACTCTGCAAGGCAGAGGATAGCCATGATCTCGCTTGCGACTGTGATCATAAACTTGTCCTGTCTCGGAACGCCGTCCATCTTAGTGCCGAGACCGACGATGACGTTGCGCAGAGCGCGGTCGTTGGTGTCGGTGACTCTTGCGAAGAGCACGCGGCGGGGGTCGATGCCGAGCTCGTTGCCCTGCTGGAGATGGTTGTCGATCATAGCGGAGAGAAGATTGTTAGCCGCGGTGATAGCGTGGAAGTCGCCCGTGAAATGAAGGTTGATGTCCTCCATAGGAACTACCTGCGCGTAGCCGCCGCCTGCCGCACCGCCCTTGATTCCGAATACCGGACCGAGAGAGGGCTCGCGGAGTGCGATGATCGCGTTCTTGCCGATCTTATTCATAGCCATACCGAGACCGACCGTCGTGGTGGTCTTGCCCTCACCTGCGGGGGTGGGGTTGATGGCGGTAACGAGAATGAGCTTGCCGTTCTTGCGGTCAGCCATTCTCTTGAGAAAAGCGTCGTTTATCTTAGCCTTGTACTTGCCGTAGAGCTCAAGCTCGTCGTCCTCAATTCCGAGGGCAGCGGCAATTTCGGTTATAGGAAGCATTTTGGCTTCTTTTGCAATTTCGATATCTGTTTTCATTTGTCTTATCTCCTGTTGGTATAACTACCGTATTTAGATATAATATATTGACAGTATACCACACTTTTGCCTTTGTGTAAAGGGGATACAAGATATTTTTACTATAAAAATAGTAGAAAATTCACTTGACAGAGCGCGTTTTTTGAGTTAAAATATATCATACGGTAAAAAGGCTACGAAAGGCATACAAACAGAAATGAGCAAGAAAAGCACTCAGTCGAGAGCAGAGCAGAAGCTCTCGATAATAAAAATTCTGCTGAAGGTCGGCGACAGCACGCAAAAATCACTTGCGGAGACGCTTGGAGTAAGTCGCGCAACGGTCGCTTCTCTTTGCGAAGAACTTATAGATAAAAAGCTGATATTCCGCCGCAACGAGCGATGCTATGCGCTCGATCCTGCGAAGGATTTTATGATACTCAAGATATACCGTGAGGTCTCAGAACTCGTAAGCTGTGACTTTCTCGGCGGATGTACGCGCAGAGAGATACAGTACGCGACCTCGATGAGCCCCGAGGAGAACGCCGCGCGCGTTATGGGGATAGTGGAGAAGCATATGGAGCGTCAGCGTCCCACGGGTGTCGCGGTGATAGCGGATCTTGACAGGGTCGTGAGCGCGCCCAAGAGCTTTGACCTCTCGATGCTCCGCCCCGAGCTTATCGCAAGCGCGATAGGTGGACTTTATCCCGAACAGTCGGTGCTTTACTACGACCCCTCGCACGAGATATCGCTTTATTGCTTCGACGGCGAGGTCGTCGGAAGAGGACGTATAGCCAAAAAGGGAATGGAGAGCTCGCTCGGCGCTTTCTTTGAGATGTCGCGCCCATCTCGCCTGTTGCTCGATCTTTCGGGCTACGCAAAGGACGCGTTTCCCGAGATCTACGCCATACGCGCACTGTGCGAGAAGTGGGGAGTCGCGTTCTCTGCAACGAGATCGGACGAACTCACACCAGACGAAGAAGAAACGGTAATGATGCTCATAGCAAAGATGCTTTGAAACGATAAAAAGGACGAGTTGAACTCGTCCTTTTTATTGTTACTTGGAATGTTTATACCTCTCAGGCGTCTACGCCGCCAGCTCTCCTGGAAGGAGAGCCTTTTTGGTATGTTTTAGTCTCGTTGGTTCTTGAACAGAGCGCAATTCTTGGATTGAATTTTGACTGTAATTCACGTAAAGCCTCGCCTTCGGGGAGAGGTGGACACGCACGCGGACGGAGAGGTGTTTTTTACTTGAACTAACTCCTCATCCACCACCGGCGCGGTCACCTTGATGTCTGCGTAACAAACTCAACGGTTGCTTGCAACATCGCTCTCACGCAGGAGAAGACTTTTTTATGCAGTAAACAAAAGCCCCGCGCGAGGCGGGGCGAGAAATCACAACATGATCTCAGCAAATTCTTTTGGATAATGAATCTTATACCACATCAGCGTTGCCGCCAACTTGACATAGGTAACTCCGTGTGCTTTCGGGAATAAGTATTGAATCTTTTCGATTGAATCGATAAACCAATCCTCTATCTCAATATCTTTGAGTTGTTTTTTCATTTCATCCGAGACACCGCCTCTGAAATAAACACCTCGGCGTGTATCCTCCATAATCTTGTAGGCGTATCCGGTATTTGACATGCCTTTTCTCAATATATGCTTCTCTATATGGTTGAATACATCGTCGCGATATGCAATTACATTACTTACAGGAATGCCTTGGTTTACCAATTCCTTTGCGTTGCCAATCCACACTCCCGTACCGTGAGATAATCCGGCTATCTGAACCAAGTCATAAAAAGAATTGGGCGATGTTTCTTCAGCCATATCTTTATAAAAGTTTGTACGGAATTCTGGAATACCATCGGTATTGCCGAGCTTAAATTCATTCAAGACCTCATTTTGCGAAAAGTTTACTCGCTCAAACGCTGTCCCCGTTGCGCGCTCCAAGGCTTGATACTGCTCAAATTCCGTATCTGCTAAAAACGTAAAGGCACAAGCAGATTTATCAGATGTGACAGTATACGTTATGATGCGGTTTTCTTCCCGTTCTGTATCTGTCAGTTCGCAATCCTTGAAATATTCTTTTATGATAGAGTTTGCTATACGCCAAAAATTTGGAGACATTGATACATCAAAGCTCGTGTTTCGGTGTACCACGTGACGATAGGTTTCGAACGGAATATTGTGTCCATCCGTTTGCATTTCTTTTCCGCATGAGCAGATTTTCCCCGGAAGATCCCAACCGTCATCGACACTGTTGTCAAAGATAACTGTGCCACATTCCGAACAGTAATAATGTGGTTTTAATGGATTGATCTCTGTTGCACCCAAAAGATAAGCCACAAAGGATACACCCGTTCCGCCTCTTACCCGAATATGCTCACCTTGCTTTTTTGCTTCGGTTGCAAGTACAGACAACAGATTGAAATATACGATCATATCCGTGTTCTGCATTTCCGCATGCTCTGTCAGCAAACGGTTCATGATTTCGATTGGCGCAGGGTTGCCATAGTGCTTACGCATAGCATCAAATGCTTTATTCCATAGTTGTTTTTTCATTGCAAATACTCCTTTAGTATCCTTCTTTTCAGAGGAATGATATTTGCAAGTCAGAAGCTCGTCAACGCTGATTCCGAGAATCTCGCTGAGTTTATATAAAATATTACTCTGCGGTTTGGAAGAGCCGTTCTCCCATTTTGAAACCGCCTTGTCGGAAACGCCGACGAGCGCGCCGAGCTGATACTGCGTAAGGCCTCTACGCGATCTTAGCTCATGCAGAAAATTACCAAAACTATAGTCTCTCATAATATCCTCCGTCTGCTTGCTGATTATATTATAGCATGAAAAA
>JAFTKL010000034.1 GCA_017453285.1 Clostridia bacterium
CTTTGACTTACAATATCCCAAACTATCGTAGGAACTATCGGTTCGAGTCACGAATGCACCCTATACCAACACCACAGGAAAGTTTTTTGCTTCTTTTTTTCAAAAAAGAAGAGAAAAAAACCTACACAAACTAACTACAAAGGAAACCATAATGGAACAGAAAATCATCAAAATAGAAAATTCGGAGCTGACGGCGAGATTGTTTGGCAGCTTTGACATCAACACGCGAATGATCGAGAAGGCATTCTCGGTCAGCATCCGCAACCGAAGCGGTGAAGAGGGCGACGCTGTTGCCGTGGTCGGCGAGAGCGCGGATCAGGTTCGTCTTGCCGCGGCGGCTATTGAATATCTGACAAAGCTCGCGCGCTCGAACGAGACGCTCACCGAGCAGCAGGTCGGATACGTCATCTCGATGGTCCGCGACGGCAACGAGGGCGAGCTCGAGAGTCTTGACGGCGACTGCATCTGCATCACGACGCGCGGAAAGCCGATCAAGGCAAAGACTGTCGGACAGAAGAGATACGTCGAGGCGATCTCAAAAAACACCGTCGTGTTCGGCATAGGCCCTGCGGGTACGGGTAAGACCTTCCTCGCGGTCGCTATGGCTGTGCGAGCCCTACGGCAAAAGCAGGTCAATCGAATAATCCTCACCCGCCCCGCGATCGAGGCAGGAGAGAAGCTCGGATTTCTCCCCGGAGATCTGCAGAGCAAGATCGACCCCTATCTCCGTCCGCTCTACGACGCGATGTTCGAGATGATGGGCGCGGAGAACTACCAGCGCCTGCTCGAGAAGGGCGTGATCGAGATCGCTCCGCTCGCGTATATGCGCGGACGAACGCTCGACGACAGCTTTATCATCCTCGACGAAGCGCAGAACGCGACTCCCGAGCAGATGAAAATGTTCCTGACGCGTCTCGGATTTAACTCCAAGGCGGTAGTCACGGGCGACCTCACGCAGACCGACTTGCCAAGCGGTATGAAGAGCGGTCTTGCGACGGCAGTCCGAATACTCGACGGCGTTGAGGACATCAAAATACACGAATTTACCGATCGCGACGTAGTGCGCCATAAGCTCGTCCAGCGCATAATCCTCGCTTACGAGGCATACGAGCGCAAGCAGGCACACGAATCACGTGACAAGGCGGACAGCGGCAAGAAATATCGCGTGCAAGACCGCAACGGATCGGGAGGAGATCGCAGATGAAAGCCAAAAGAATGATATATTTCACGAACGAGCAGGAGCTCTTCCCCATTACCTATAAGCTCAAGATGCTCGTCAGAGCCGCGGTACTCGCATCGCTCGAGTACGAGGGCTTTGCGGCTGACACCGAAGTCTCGGTCAGCTTCGTCGACAACGAAAGAATTCGCGAGATCAACCGCGAATTCCGCCGGATAGACAAGCCCACCGACGTGCTCTCGTTTCCGCTGACAGACTACGGCGAGCTCGATTACACGATAGCGAACGAGCCCGAGCAGAGCCTCGGCGACATCGTTCTCTCGCTCGAGCGAGCAAACGAGCAGGCAGCAGAGTTCGGGCATAGCTTCGAGAGAGAGGTCGCGTTCCTCACGGTGCACTCGATGCTTCACCTGCTCGGCTACGACCACGTAAACAGCGACGAGGAGGACGCAGAGATGCGCCGCCGCCAGCGCGAGATACTCGAGTCTATGGGACTTGGGGTTTGACCGAAATGGAAAACGACCGCATTTTAAACACGGCACGGATGCTTCGCAGAAATTTGACAGATCAAGAGCGGCATTTGTGGTATGATTTTTTGCAGAAGTATCCCGTTAAGATATACAAGCAAAAAATAATTGACAACTATATCGTTGATTTTTATTGTCATAGAGCAAAGCTCGTAATAGAACTTGACGGATCACAGCATTACACCGCGCGAGGAAAAGAATGTGACGAAAAGCGCACAGCAGCTCTTGAAAAACACGGCTTGTCTGTCCTGAGATTTTCCAATAAAGATGTCGACGAAAGATTTGAACAAGTGTGCTATATTATTGATCAAAGGATCAAAGAGGCTGTAAATTAGCCCTCTCCGTCGGCAGTCGCCGCGACCTCTCCACAGGAGCGAGGCTTTGCGTGAGTTACAGTCCAAATTCAATCCAAGAATTACACTTCGTTCAAAAACCAACGAGACGCAAACATACAAAAGGCTCTCCTCTCAGGAGAGCTGGCGGCGTAGACGCCTGAGAGGTCGTTTGTCTTAAACTTACTTTTTCTTTTCCCTCTCCGTCCGCATACGCGTCCACCTCTCCCTGAGGGCGAGGCTTTGTGTAAGTTACAGCCTAAATATAATCCGAAAAATTACTCTCTTATCCAAATCAAGTACTGCCCAGACATACAAAATGGCTCTCCTCTCAGGAGAGCTGGCAGTGTAATCGCCTGAGAGGTCGTTTGTCTTAGACTTACTTTTTCTTTACCCTCTCCGTCGGCATTCGCCGCCACCTCTCCCAAAGGGCGAGGCTTTACGTGAGTTTCAGCCAAAATTCAATCCAAGAATTCTTCTTCAAGAACCAACGAGCCACAAACATACAAAAAGGCTCTCCTCTTAGGAGAGCTGGCGGCGTAGACGCCTGAGAGGTCGTTTGTCTTAAACTTACTTTTTCTTTTCCCTCTCCGTCCGCATACGCGTCCACCTCTCCCTAAGGGCGAGGCTTTACGTGAGTTTCAGCCAAAATTCAATCCAAGAATTCTTCTTCAAGAACCAACGAGCCACAAACATACAAAAAGGCTCTCCTCTCAGGAGAGCTGGCGGCGTAGACGCCTGAGAGGTCAAAAAATCAAAACAAAGGATATAAAAACATGAAAAGAACAGCATTTATAGCAATAGTAGGCAGACCTAACGTGGGCAAATCCACGCTTCTCAACGCAATTCTCGGCGAGAAGGTCGCGATAGTTTCAAATAAGCCCCAGACCACGAGAAACCGCATTACCGGTATCTACACCAAGGGCGACGATCAGTTCGTTTTCCTCGATACCCCAGGTATGCACTCCCCGAAAAACAGCCTCGGCGAGTTTATGGTCAAGGCAGCTGACACCTCTATGCGCGACGCGGACGCCGTCGTGCTCGTCGTCGACACAGGCAAGGATATCACCACGGTCGAGGAGAACGTCATCGCCTACCTCAAAAAGAGCGGAATTCCCGCAATTCTCGCTCTCAACAAGATAGATATGTACGACCGCGAAGTGCTTGCCGAGACGATCAGCAAGTACGCCGAGAAGCACGATTTCGTCGCGTTCGTTCCGATAGCCGCAAAGAAAGGCAAGAACGTGCCAGAGCTGATGGACGAGTGCTCCAAGTTTCTCTCTGAGTCGGATTGGTTCTTCCCCGAGGATATGATCACCGATCAGCCCGAGCGACAGATCGCCGCTGAGATCATCCGCGAGAAGATATTGCGCACGCTCAACAAGGAGATCCCCCACGGAACGGCTGTGGTGATCGAGGAATTCAAGGACGAGGACACGCTCATCCGCATCCGCGCGGAGATCTTCTGCGAAAAGGCTTCGCACAAGGGCATCATCGTCGGTAAGGGCGGCGAGGCTCTCAAGCTCATCGGCACTTACGCGCGCGAGGATCTCGAAAAGATGTTCGGCACGAAGGTATACCTCAACCTCTGGGTCAAGGTCAAGGAAAATTGGCGCGAGAGTGCAAGAACGGTCAGCAACTTCGGCTACAGAGACGAGGAATAAACTAAAAACGAGGTACTTATGCGAAAGGTCTGCGACGGACTCGTCCTTAAAGTCACCGACGTTGGCGATCACGACAGAGCGCTGACGCTCTTGACGGCGGACGAGGGAAAATTCTATATAATCGCCAAGGGCGCGCGCAGTGTTCGCAGTAAGTTTGCCTCACTCTGCCGCATCTGTGCCTACGTCAACGTGGAGCTTCACGAGCGCGACGGCAGATATTGGCTCTCCTCGGGCTCGATAAATCAAGCGTTCTTCGGCATAAATTCGGATCTCGATTCCTTCGCGCTCGCGTCCTACGTGATGCAGCTTGCGGACGAGATCAGCGGAGTCGACTACCCCGCGCACGAGGTGCTGCGGATGTCGCTGAACACGCTCTACGCAATTGAAAACAAGCTCCGACCGCTCGCGCAGATCAAGGCGACATACGAAGCCTTTGCCGCGAATATCTCGGGATTTACGCCCGATCTTTCATCCTGCTCGGAATGCGACTCTGCAAGCTTCCCCGACGGACTCTGGCTCGACGTAATGAACGGCGCGCTGGTCTGCCCCGAATGCCTCAAGAAGAAGAGCGGCGGTCTGCCCATCCCCGAGGTCGATCGGTTTGAGACGAAAAACATTCTGCTGCCGCTCGATTCATCGGCTCTCGAGGCACTCAGATATATCTCGTCAGCGCCTCTGCAACGCATCTTCGCGTATAGCCTCAACGACGAGCGCAGTATGGAGCTCTTCTGCCGCGCGGCAGAGACCTACCTGCTCCACCACCTCGAGCGCGACTTCGATACCTTGCATTTTTATAAGACCGTGACGAAGTAGGACGCGGGGACGCGGGGACGCGATTTTCTCTTCTTTTCTTGAAAGAAAAGAATTCGGTCAAAAACATAGTCGTCTCAAGCGTGAACGCGTGGCGCCCGCTTGATACTCCTTGTTTTTTCCTATTTTCAAGTCGGCTTCATCGTCCGCAGGACGCGCCGACTTGAAAATCAAAAAACTTCCTGTGGGTGTTGGTGTAGGGCTTGATATGACCCGTAGCAATATTCCCTTTGGAAGTTTGGATATCTGTGTCCTTACAAAATCGCTGACGGAACAATGATGTAAATCAAAGAACGGGAGGCGAAACGCCTCCCCTACAAACGAAAAATGAATAACGGCTGTAGGGGATGGGTTTCCCATCCCGAAAAAATCGGTTATCGCCACACATCCGTCCGTTACCGAAACATAAAATTTATATCTAAACCTGTAGGGACCGACGTCCTCGGCGGTCCAATGTCGTAACGGTTACAAAATACATATCCGTCTGTTATCTATAACAAAACAATAAACGGAAAAGATATATATTTTTTCTATTTAAGGACCGTCGAGGACGCCGGTCCCTACAATCGAGAGAGATAGTCGTCGTTCATTTGTTCGTAGCCAAAACACAAATCCACATCTTACTCTTCACAATAAAAAGAAACACGCTGGAGGTACGGTCCGCGTGTTTGCACCTCGCATTTATGCAAAACTACCGTCTGTTATGTCGCTACCTTTACAAATATCCCAAACTATCGTAGGAACTATCGGTGCGAGTTACGAATGCACCCTATAACAACACACACAGGAAAGTTTTTTGCTTCTTTTTTTCAAAAAAGAAGAGAAAATTACTACTCCAACTAACCACTTCAACTAACTACACACTAACTATTATGAACATTACAGAAAAAACACTAACAACACTTGAATTTGACAAAATACGCGAGATGTTAGCCGCGCACTGCTCGACCGAGGGTGCGGCGGCTATGGCTCTGTCTCTCTGTCCCGACGACAGACGCGAGATAATCGAGCGCAAGCTCCGCCGCACGACCGACGCGCGCAAGCTGATCGACACCAAGGGCTTGCCGCCTTTTGGCACGGTCAAGGATATGGGCGACGTATGCGAACGCGCGCTCAAGGGCGCGGTACTGACGCCGCGAGAGCTTCTCGACGTGGCTCAGCTTCTCAAATCCGCGCGTTCTCTGCTCGACTACATCCGCGCCAACAAGCTCTTCGAGACCGTCCTTGACGAGATATTTGAGCGACTTCTGCCCAACCGCTCGCTCGAGGACCGCATCTTCCGCTCGATCATCTCCGAGGATATGATCGCGGACGAGGCAAGCCCCGCGCTCGCCGACATCCGCCGAAAGATCCGCGTCTCCAACCTCAAGATCAAGGAGACTCTCTCGAAATACGTCGGCGGCTCATACTCAAAATATCTTCAGGAGAATATCGTAACTCAGCGAAACGGCAGATACGTCGTGCCGGTAAAGGCTGAATATCGAAACGAGGTCAAGGGACTCATCCACGACACCTCGTCCTCGGGCGCGACTGTATTCGTCGAGCCGATGGCGGTGGTCGACGCGAACAACGAGCTCCGAATGCTCGAGGCAAAGGAAGCGCACGAGATCGAGCGCATCCTCTCCGAGCTCTCCGCGGGCGTTGCTGGCAGTGCCCCATCGCTCAACCTCAACTACAGAAACATCACCGAGATCGCATTTGCCTTCGGCTGTGCAAATCTCTCCGAGAAAATGGACGCGCGCGAGCCAAAGATCACAGAGGAGCGCGCCTGCAGGCTCATCCGCGCAAGGCATCCGCTCATCGACAAATCTACCGTCGTTCCGATCACGGTCTCGCTCGGCGGTGAATACGACACGCTCATCATCACGGGTCCCAACACGGGCGGTAAGACGGTTACGCTCAAAACGCTCGGACTTTTCGCGATAATGGCACAATCGGGACTTCACCTGCCGCTTGACGAGGGCAGCTCGCTCTGCATCTTTGAGAAGATCCTCGTGGATCTCGGCGACGAGCAGAGTATCGAGCAATCTCTTTCGACCTTCTCGTCTCATATGGTCACTATCGTATCGATAGTAAACGAGCGCAATAACCGTTCGCTCGTCCTCTTCGACGAGCTTGGCGCGGGCACCGATCCCGTTGAGGGCGCGGCGCTTGCCGTATCGGTCATTGAGGATATGCGCAGCGCGGGCGCACTCTGCGCGGCTACCACGCACTACACCGAGCTCAAGACCTACGCGATGGACACCGAGGGCGTGCAGAACGCGTCCTGCGAGTTCGACGTTGAAACTCTGCGCCCGACCTACAAGCTTATCGTTGGCGCGCCCGGAAAATCCAACGCGTTCGCGATATCCGAAAAGCTCGGACTGCCGCACCGCATCGTCGAGCGTGCTAACGGCTACGTTGCCGCCGAAAATCGCCAGATGGAGCGAATTTTAGGCGAGCTCGAAGAAGCTCGGCAGGCGGCTGAGCGTGAGCGCGACGAGGCAAAGAAGCAGAAGGAAGAATACGAGCGCTTCAAGGTCGACTCCGAGCGCGAGATCGAAAAGGCTCGCCGCGACGCCGAGCGTGAGCTTGAAAAGGCACGCTCAAAGGCTCAGAGAATGGTCGAGAGCGCGAAGCGATCTGCCGATTTCATTATGGAAGAGATGGACAAGGTGCGTAAGGCTAAGGACTCCGAGCGACTCGGCGAGGAGCTCGACCGCGCACGTCGCGATCTGCGCGAGCATCTGCGCAATCACTCGGATGCCTACGATCCCGTCGAGATCAGGCAGAATGAAAATTACGTTCTTCCCCGTCCTCTCCGCAAGGGTGACGAGGTCATTATAGTAAGCCTTGGCAAGAAGGCGACCGTGCTCGAGACACCCGACCGTTCGGGCAAGGTGAGCGTTCAGGCAGGTATTATCAAGACCAAGGCGGACATCTCGGATCTGCGACTCCACGAGGAAGAAGCCAAGATCATCTCCGGAGGGGCGAAGCGCGCGGCAGGCTCTTACAAGATGACCGTCAGCCGCGATTTCCGCGACGAGATCGACTTGCGCGGCAAGACCGGTGAAGAAGCGTGGAGCGCCGTCGACAAGTATTTCGACGAGGCGGAGCTCGCAGGCTTCCATACTGTCAGACTCATTCACGGAAAAGGCACGGGCGCGCTTAAAAAATACCTCTGGGATGCGCTCCGAAAGGATCGCCGCGTCTCGACCTACCGTATAGGTCAGTTCGGCGAGGGCGACGGCGGCGTCACCGTGGTGGAGCTGAAGTAGTTAGAGGATGCGGATTTTCCACCTTTCTTTCGAGAAAGGTGGAGCCAAAGAACTTGAATGGGGGTTGGTCAAGGGTTTGTACGTGACTCGAGCCGATATTCCCTACGAGAGTTTGGGATATTGTAACCTATAACGATATTCTCGTTCTGTAATTTAATACAAATGCGATGTAGAAACCCGTGGACAGCAGGCTACCACGGGTTTCTTTTTTATTGTGAAGAGTGACATCTAAATCTTTGTTTGGTC
>JAFTKL010000035.1 GCA_017453285.1 Clostridia bacterium
ATGGCAATCTACGGCGTGTGGAGATTTGTGATCGAATATTTCAGAAGCGACGACCGCGGAAGCACGCTGGTAAGCTTCCTCAGCCCCTCGCAGTTTATTGCAGTGCTTATGATAATCGGCTCTGTCGCACTTTTCTTCGGTCAAAGAGCAATAATGAAGAAGAATGCGGCAAAAAAGGTGGAAAATGAGTGATAAATTAAAAAAGCGACGTGAGATCATTCTACGCGTCTTGCTCGTGCTCTCGATCCTCGCAGTCGTGGCGGTAGAGATATGGTACAGACTCATAGACTCGCCGACAGAGCTTACGACCGATATTTACAACAGTCTCTCAAGGCTCTTCGGCACGGCGGTAGCACTTGTGTTTATGCTTGAGTTCTCACTCGGCAAGATATTGCATCCGCTCGGAAATAAGAGGGCAAGCGCGATACTTTATATCCTTCCCGCGTTCGCGATCGCAATAAATAATTTTCCCTGGGTATCATTCCTCTCAGGCGACTGCAGTATGTCGGCAAGCGCACCCGATATACTTTTCTACGCGTTTATGTGTCTTTGCGTAGGACTTTTTGAGGAAATAGCCTTCCGCGGATGCGTGCTTATGTTGCTTCTCAAGAAGAGAACGCACTCAAAGCTCGCGGTGTTTATGGCGATATTCTGGTCGTCTGTGGTCTTCGGCGCGGTGCATCTTGTCAATCTATTCACTTCGTCTCCGGTTGCCGTGCTTTTGCAGATAGGATATTCCGCACTCATTGGCGGACTTTGCTCGCTCGTGCTTCTCGAGACCGGAAGCGTGTGGGCTTGCGTGCTCGTTCACGCAGTATATAATTTCTCGGGCGGAGTAGTGCCTCGCTTGGGAGAGGGAACTATATGGACGGCGCCCGAGGTGGCGCTGACGGCTGTTCTCGCGGTCATCGTGATAATCTATTGCGTATGGCGATTTGTCACAATGCCGCAAGAGAGCGCAAAAAATCTGTTTTTTGAAAAGGAAAAAGTATGATAACCTTTGAAACTGTAAAAAACGATCCTGCAGTCAAGGAATACATCCGCAGAGCCGATCAGTCGCTCGAGGTGCTCGGATATACCGAGCATAGCTTCGCGCACGTAGGTAAGGCTGTTGCGGCGAGCGAGTACGTGCTCTCGGCTCTCGGAGCGGATGCGCGACAGATCGAACTTGCTAAGATCGCGGCTTATATGCACGATATCGGAAACCTCGTCAACCGAGTCGACCACTCGCAGAGCGGCGCGATTATGGCTTTTCGAATTTTAGATAATCTCGGAATGCCCGCTGATGAGATATCGACTATCGTGACGGCAATCGGAAATCACGACGAGGGAACGGGTGTGCCGGTAAACGAGATCGCGGCGGCACTCATAATTGCGGATAAATCCGACGTAAGACGAAGCAGAGTGAGAAATCAGGACTTCGCAAGCTTTGATATCCACGACCGCGTCAATTACTCGGTTACAGACTCGCGTCTCAGTATCAGCGATGACAAGGAGGAGATCTTCCTTACCATCACGATCGACACAGAGTACGGATCCGTAATGGATTACTTCGAGATATTTATGGCGAGAATGATACTTTGCAGAAAGGCGGCGGAACGCCTCGGTCTGCGCTTCAGGCTCGTTATCAACGGACAGACTTTGCTTTGAAAAAACTTTTAAAGAAAAGCTTAAAAAATATTAAAAGGCTCTTGACAAAAATACTTTAGTGTGTTATCATAGTAAAGTATTAAAGCGAGGGCCCAAAAATACGTAAATTTTGATAGTGAGGTAAAATATGAATCTCTCAGAAAACGAAGGATATAAGCTGTTAGTTAAGGCGCTTTTGTCGCTTGAGACGGCAGAGGATTGTGATGCACTTCTTGAGGACCTTATGACCAAAAAGGAGGTTCTTGATATCGCACAGAGAATGCTTGTCGCAAAGATGCTTTCCGAGCAGATAGTATATAACAAAATAGTCGAGGAGACGGGCGCGAGCACCGCGACTATCAGCCGTGTGAACCGCTCTTATCTCTACGGTGCAGGCGGATATAAGAAAGCACTTGAGGCTATTGCGGAGGACGCGGAATGAGCTTTGAGCAGAAGGTCTTACGTGAGGACGAGCGAGCTACCTACGAGTTGCGGCGGCTCTATCTCCGTCATGGATATTCGCATTATCGCGTAAATAAGTTTGAGGAATACGATCTTTACGCAAAAAACAAGAGCTTTCTGGTAAGCGAAAATTTGCTTACCTTTACAGATACCAACGGAAAGCTCATGGCTCTAAAGCCCGATGTCACGCTCTCGATCATCAAGAACGTGGTTGCTGACGTTAAGAGCTCTTATAAGCTTTACTACGATGAGCACGTTTACCGTACAACGAGCAGCGGCGACGGATTTCGCGAGATAACCCAGACGGGACTTGAGTCAATAGGCAACATCGACGTATTTGCCGAGAGCGAGGTAATTATGCTCGCTATGAAGAGCCTTTCGAGCATCAGTGAGGATTATCTGCTTGATATTTCCCATATGCGCCTGCTCGAAGGACTTCTTGAGAATATGGGCATAGATCCCTCGGATATGTCGGATATATTCGCGCTTGTCGGCTCGAAGAACGTGTCGGGTCTGCGCGCGCTTTGCCGTAAATATTCGATTGATGAAGCTGCAGAGGACAGACTCTGCGAGCTGACGGCTATGTATCAGCCGATAGAGAAGGCACTCGAGGTCTTCCGACCGTACGTTTACGGTGAGAAGATGCAGGCGGCATTCGACGAGCTCTCCGAGATACGCGATGCTATACGCGAGTACGGACTGCTCGGCAAGATATATCTCGACCTTTCGGTCGTCAACGATATGAACTACTACGACGGCGTTATCTTCAAGGGTTTTGTCAACGGTATCCCCGACAGTATTCTCTCGGGCGGTCGCTACGACAGACTTATGGAGCGCTTTGGCAAGAAGATGGGCGCTGTCGGCTTTGCGGTATATCTTGATAAGCTCGAGCGATTTGGCAGTGCGGCAAACGAATTCGACGTGGATTATATGCTCGTATATGAGAGCGATATTCCGTCGGGTGAGATAATCGCGGCGGCAAAGAAGCTCGGTGGAGACGGAAGCTCGGTAAGAGCATCTTCGGCAGTTGATGCAGGAGTGAGATACCGCAAGCTTATAAAGCTTTCGAAGGGAGGACTTGTGACTCTTGAAGAAAATGATTAACATCGCGCTCCCCAAGGGCAGACTTGGCGAGAAGGCGTACGCAATATTTGAAGAGGCGGGCTATGAGTGTCCGGCGATCCACGAGGAGAGCAGAAAGCTAATATTCGAGAACGCTGAGGTCGGCGTCAGATATTTCTGGGTAAAGCCGTCCGACGTAGTTATCTACGTTGAGAGAGGCGCGGCGGATATCGGTATCGCGGGTAAGGATATAATTCTGGAGTATTCTCCCGACATCTACGAGCTGCTCGATCTTGGTATGGGAAAATGCCGTATGGCAGTTGCGGCAAAGAAGGATTTCTGCGACAGACGCGACAGAACTCTGCGAGTTGCAACAAAGTTCCCGAATATAGCAAGAGATTATTACAATAAGCAGAGCCGAGAGATAGAGATAATCAAGCTCAACGGCTCTATCGAGCTCGCTCCCATTCTCGATCTTTCCGACGTTATCGTCGATATAGTCGAGACGGGAAAGACGCTCTATGAAAATGAGCTTGAGCCTAAGCAGGATATCGTGCAGATCAGCGCAAGACTCGTCTCAAACAAGGTGAGCTACAAGTTCAAGAATGAGGAGATCGTGGCTATCTGCGAGAAGATAGAGAAGGTTCTTGCAAGCAAAAAATAAGTGTTCCAAGGAGAAAAAATGATTCGCATTATAGATTACAAGAGTATTGACCGCGCCGAGATACTCGACAGAAAAGAGAACGTTTTCAACGTTGCGGATACGGTCAGCGAGATAATCAAAACGGTAAGGGAAAAGGGAGATGCCGCACTTTTTGGCTACTGCGAGAAGTTCGACAAGGTAAAGCTTTCCACTCTTGAGGTAAGCGCAGAGGAGATCGACGAGGCTTTTGCAATCGTTGAGCCTGAGTTCGTCGAGATACTCAAGGAGGCAAAGGAGAACATCTACGCATTCCACTCAAGACAGGTGCGCAACAGCTTTCTTATCAACGATAAGGACGGAGTGGTCATCGGTCAGAAGGTAATTCCGATCGAGAAGGTCGGACTTTACGTTCCGGGCGGTACGGCGGCTTATCCTTCAAGCGTTCTTATGAACGCGATCCCCGCAAAGATCGCGGGCTGTAATCAGATAGTTATGGTAACGCCCCCGTCGGCAGACGGAAAGGTAAATCCCGCAATACTCGCCGCGGCTAAGGTCGCAGGCGTTGACCGCATCTTCAAGGTGGGCGGCGCTCAGGCGGTAGCGGCACTCGCGTACGGAACCGAGAGCGTTCCTGCGGTCGATAAGATAGTTGGCCCCGGCAACGCGTTCGTCGCCGAGGCAAAGAAACAGGTGTTCGGCAAGGTCGCGATAGATATGATCGCAGGACCGAGCGAGATACTCGTCGTTGCCGACGCTACCTGCAACCCGATCTACGTTGCGGCAGATCTTTTGTCGCAGGCTGAGCACGATAAGAACGCAACTGCGGTGCTCGTCACCGACTCGAAGGAGCTTGCAGAGAAGACCGCAGAGGAGCTCGAGCGACAGCTCGCACTCCTGTCCCGCGAGGAGATCGCGCGCGCTTCTATCGATAATAACGGCAAGATCATCCTCACCGAAAGCATCGACGAGGCGATCGAGGTCGCAAACGCGCTCGCACCCGAGCATCTTGAGATCTGCGTGGACGAGCCCTTCAAGTACCTTGATAAGATCAAGCACGCAGGCTCGATATTTATGGGCAAGTACTGTCCCGAGGCACTCGGAGATTACTTCGCAGGACCTAACCACACGCTCCCCACGAGCGGCACGGCAAGATTTTCAAGTCCCTTGTCGGTCGACGACTTCGTAAAGAAGACGCAGTTCTCGTACTATACTGAGGACGCGCTCGCGAAGGTCGCGGCAAAGGTCGAGTTCTTCGCAAAGAAGGAAGGACTTACCGCGCACGCAAAGAGCGCTATCATCAGAACGGAGAGCAAGAAAAACAGATGAGCAGATTTCTAAGTTCACGTTACCGTGACCTCGAGGCATATACCCCGGGCGAGCAGCCTACGGATATGCAGTATATAAAGCTTAATACAAACGAGTCGCCCTATCCGCCCTCTGCCGCCGTGCTTGAGGCGGTAAACGCGGAGGAGGTCAGCCGACTCAACCTTTATTCCGATCCCACCTGCAAAAAGCTTAAGGCGGCGCTCGCATCTCTTTACGGAAAGAAGAGCGAGAATATCTTCGTCTCGAGCGGCTCTGACGATATACTTAACTTTTCGTTTATGGCGTTTTGCGAGGGAAGTAAACGTCCTGTAAGATTTCCCGAGATATCCTACGGATTTTATAGTGTTTACGCCGAGCTTCACGGTGTTGACTACACCGCAGTGCCGCTGAGCGAGGATTTCTCAATAAACGTTGAGGATTACTGCCACAACGACGCGACCGTGGTTATCGCAAACCCCAACGCGCCCACCGGAATAGCACTTACGCTTGCCGAGGTCGAAAAAATAGTCACGTCCAACCCCGATCAGCTCGTGCTGATAGACGAAGCCTACGTAGACTTTGGCGGCGAGAGCGCGACTGTACTTACCGATAAGTACGATAATCTTCTCGTCGTCGCGACCTTCTCAAAATCACGCTCGCTTGCAGGCGCAAGACTCGGATTTGCTATTGCAAATGAGCAGATAATCGCAGATCTCGAGAAGATCAAATACTCGACCAACCCATATAGCATCAACCGTCTGACTCTGCTTGCAGGAGAAGCGGCGGTGAGGGATAACGGCTACTATATGGATAACTGCAAGAAAATAATCGAGATGCGCGAGTACACACAGAAGGCACTACGCGAGCTTGGTTTTTATACTACAGACTCTAAGGCAAACTTCATTTTTGCCAAGAGCGAACAGATAGGCGGCGAGGAGCTTTATCTTGCCCTCAAGCAAAGAGGAATTCTCGTCCGTCATTTCACTAAAGAAAAGATAAAGGATTTCAACCGCATAACCGTCGGAACGCGCGATCAGATGGACGCACTTCTTGAGGCAATACGCGAGATCCTTGGGAGGAAGTAATGAGAAAAGCCTATATTGAAAGAAAAACCGCAGAGACCGATATAAAGCTAAGACTTTGTCTTGACGAGTGTGGCAAGAACACTAATATCGACACGGGATGCGGCTTCTTCGACCATATGCTCACGCTTTTTGCAAAGCACGCGAGAATTGACCTTGACGTACGTTGCGTCGGCGACGTGAACGTTGACTACCACCACAGCGTTGAGGACATCGGTATCTGCCTCGGTCTTGCGCTCAAGGAAGCACTCGGTGAGGGTAAGGGAATACGCCGCTACGGTAATATGCTTCTTCCTATGGATGAATCTCTGGTGCTTTGCGCACTTGACCTCTCGGGCAGATCCTATCTTGCGTACGGACTCGAGATCCCCACAGAGAAGATCGGAGACTTTGATTCCGAACTCGTTGAGGAGTTTTTCCTGGCTCTTACGAGAAACGCAGGTATCACTCTGCACTTAAAGCAGCTCGACGGCAGAAACTCTCACCACGTAGCAGAAGCGGCATTCAAGGCGTTTGCACGCGCTCTGCGCGAGGCTATTTCTATCGACGAGAGCGCGAAGGACGAGATACCTTCGACTAAGGGAGTGCTTTGATGATAGCGATAATCGATTACGGCGTTGGAAATCTCTTCTCACTCACTTGCTCGTTCCGCAGCATCGGTGCGGATATCTGCGTTACCTCTGATCCTGAGGTGATTGCGGCGGCAGATAGAATAGTTCTCCCGGGTGTCGGTGCATTCGAGGATGCTGCAAGAAAGCTTCGCGAGAGCGGGCTTGACAAGGTCGTCAAGGACGAATGTGCCAAGGGAAAGGCTCTGCTCGGCATTTGCCTTGGTATGCAGATGCTTTTTGAGAAGAGCTACGAATACGGCGAGCACGAGGGACTCGGACTCATCAAGGGCAGTATCAGACCGATAGCCGACGTTATCGGCGAGGGGCTCAAGATCCCTCACATCGGCTGGAACGCTCTGCATTTTGGAGATAAGAAGGACGAGCTTTTCAAATATATAAACGAGGGCGATTGCGTCTACTTCGTCCACTCCTACTACGGTGCGGAGTGCGACGAGTCGGTCATCGCGACCGCGGAATACGGCGCAGAGCTTACTGCGGCAGTCAGAAGCGGCAACGTATGCGGCGTGCAGTTCCACCCCGAGAAGAGCGAGCGCGTAGGACTTGCGATACTCCGCGCCTTCTGTGAAATAAACTGACAAGGAACCATAAACAATGAATATAATACCCGCAATAGACTTGATAGGCGGACAGGCAGTGCGTCTTGTTAAGGGCGACTATGATAAGGTAACGGTATACAGCGACGATCCCGCCGCCGTAGCCGAGAGCTTTGAGAGGGCAGGGGCAAAATACCTGCACGTCGTCGACCTTGACGGAGCAAAGGACGGCACTACCGCAAATTTTGAAACTATCAAGAAAATAATAGAGAGAACGGATCTGTCTGTCGAGGTTGGCGGCGGCATCCGCACGCTCGAGAGAGTCCGTCAGTATATAGACATCGGTGTAGACAGAGTGATAATAGGCACGGCTGCCGTGACTGATCCGGACTTCCTTTGTGAAGCAGTAAAGCTCTACGGAGAGAAAATAGTCGTGGGAGTAGATATCAAGGACGGATTCGTCGCGATAAAGGGATGGCTTGAGATATCCGAGCTTTCCTGCAAGGAATTTTGCAAGAAACTTGAAGACCTCGGTGTGAAAACGATAATCTGCACCGATATTTCCAAGGACGGAATGATGTCGGGCACTAACCGCGAGCTTTATCGCGAGCTTTACGACGAGTTCGAGCTTAATATCATCGCCTCGGGCGGCGTGTCCTCAATGGAAGATATCGCGGTGCTCTCGAATATGGGACTCTTCGGCGCGATCGTCGGTAAGGCGATATATACGGGCGCGATAGAGCTTTCGGAGGCTATCAAGCTTGCTGCATTTATCTCTTCACAAAAGGAGGAGAGCTGATGATAACCAAAAGAATAATCCCTTGCCTTGACGTAAAGAACGGCAGAGTCGTAAAGGGTGTAAATTTTCTCGGACTTGCCGACGTCTCTTCACCCGTGAGCCTCGCAGAGTTCTACAGCAAATGCGGCGCTGACGAGCTCGTATTTTACGATATAACCGCATCGGCAGAGGGCAGAGCACTCTTTACCGATATTCTCACCGAAGCGGCTTCAAAGGTCTTTATTCCGCTCACAGTGGGTGGAGGAATAAACACGCTTGACGACTTCGACCGCGTGCTCAAATGCGGCGCGGACAAGGTCAGCGTAAACTCGGGAGCTATCAAAAATCCATCGCTCGTGCTTGAAGCGGCAAAGAAGTACGGAGATCAGTGCGTAGTTCTGTCAGTTGACGTCAAGCGAGTGGACGGAGAATTCCGCGTCTTTGCCAAGGGCGGCAGAGAGGACACGGGAATGGAGGCTATCTCTTGGATAAAAAGATGCGTCTCGAACGGCGCAGGCGAGATAGTTCTCAATAGCATCGACACCGACGGAGTAAAGCGAGGCTTTGACATTGAGATGCTCGCGGCGGTCTGTGACGTAGTAAACGTGCCGGTCATCGCATCGGGCGGCGCGGGCTGTGCCGAGGATTTCGTTAAGCTCTTCAAGAGCTTGCCGAAGGTAGATGCGGGACTTGCCGCATCTATATTCCACTTTGGTGAAGTAGATATTTCAGAGCTTAAGAAAAAGCTCAAAGCGGAAGATATAAACGTCCGCATATGATAAGGAGTGAAACAAAATGGCAGAAATGATAAAGATTGACGAGCTCAGATTCGACGAAAAAGGGCTCATTCCCGCGGTCGTTGTCGACGCGGTAACGAAAAAGGTGCTGACAGTCGCGTATATGAACCGCGAGAGCCTTGAGATAACGATGAATGAGGGCAGAACTTGCTTCTGGTCGCGCTCGCGTCAGGAGCTCTGGAGAAAGGGCGAGACCTCAGGCAACGTTCAGCACGTGGTCAGCATTACGGCAGATTGCGACAAGGACGCGCTCACCGTAGTCGTAAATAAGGAAGGACCCGCTTGCCATCTCGGCACGGACTCCTGCTTCAATTATCCTGTCTATGAGGGCGAGGGCGCAGAGTTTTCGCTCGAAGCGCTGATGAAGGTCATCGAGGGCAGAAAGACCGAGCGAAAGGAAGGCTCTTACACAACCTATCTTTTCGACAAGGGAATCGACAAAATTCTCAAAAAGGTCGGCGAGGAATGCACCGAGGTCATCATCGCAGGAAAGGCTGACGATAAGGCAGAGACGATCTATGAGATTTCCGACCTCGTTTATCACGTTATGGTGCTTATGATCGAGATGGGCATCTCGCTCGACGATATCAGAAACGAGCTCGCCTCCCGCCACGTTATCGACCATAAGATTAAGCAAGAGAAGATGACGAAATAAAAAGAACGATGG
>JAFTKL010000036.1 GCA_017453285.1 Clostridia bacterium
GCCGCCGAAGAGCTCGTTGTATTCGGGCGGACGAAGGTGTCTTGCCGCACGGAGCTTGATAACGAGATCGTCGATGATCTCCTGCGCTCCAACCTCGTCAAGAAGTCCTGCCTTCATATCGCGCTCGAAGTAGATATCAAAGAAGGTCGAGCAGCGACCGAACGACATAGCCGCGCCGTTCTGCTCCTTATTTGCCGCGAGATAGCCAAAGTAGGTCCACTGCACCGCCTCGCGCGCGTTGGTTGCAGGCTTGCTGATATCAAATCCGTAAAGCTCAGCCATTTTCTTGAGCTTCTTGAGGAAGTCGATCTGGCTGTAGAGCTCCTCAAGCAGCTTTATATTCTCTGCGTTCATTACTCGCTCGCCGACTTCTCTTTTGTCTGCCGCCTTCTGCTCGATAAGAGCATCGATGCCGTAAAGCGCGATGCGGCGGTAGTCACCTATAATTCTTCCTCTGCCGTACGCATCGGGAAGTCCCGTGAGCAGACCGCAATGTCTTGCCGCCTTCATCTCGTCGGTGTAAACGCGGAAAACTCCGTCGTTGTGGGTAGTTCTGTAGGTAAAATATTCCTCTATCTTGTCCGAGAGCTTATATCCGTAGGACTCACACGCGTTGCGCGCCATACGGATGCCGCCAAAGGGGTTGACTCCTCTTTTGAGCGGCTCGTCGGTCTGAAGTCCGACGATTATCTCGTTTTCCTTGTCAATGTATCCTGCCGCATAGTTGCAGAGCGAGGACACCGTGCTTGTGTCGATCGAGAGGACTCCGCCTCTCTCGCGCTCAAGCTTCTGCAGCTCGCGCAATCTTTCGTTCAGCGCTTTGGTACGCTCGGTAGCACCCTTGAGGAAGCTTGCGTCCTCGGTGTACGGCGTATAGTTTTTGTTGATAAAGTCGCGGACGTTGATGTGCTCACACCAATCTCCCACCACAAAATCTTTCCACGCATCAAATTTCATCATAATTCCCTAACCTTTCTGTAATTGTTGTCTCCGATACGGTTGCTCTGATAAAAAAACAAAGCACCCCCGATATTTCGGAGCTGCCCAGACGGTCGGCTATAAAAAGGCAACTCTGCCTCTTCGTCTTGGCGCACTGTGTCAATTCACATTTCCGTCAGCACCTCGACACATTTATTATACCATACGAGAGCACCGCTTGTCAAGTTTTTTAGGTGATTTTCTCGTATGGAAAAATATTTTTGTTTTAAACGGACGGGCGGCGCGCATATATTGTAAGGAATATCTTTATTTTGGAGGAAAATATGCTCTTACCTATTCCCTACGACCGCCGCCGCGCAGTTGAGTACGCTCGCCGCTGGGCGCTCTCGCGCAATCCGCTTTTCATAGATTTCACGGGACTGGGCGGCAACTGCACGAGCTTCGTCTCACAGTGCCTGCTTGCAGGCTGCGGAGTTATGAACTACACCGAGACTTTCGGCTGGTACTATATCTCGCCCACCGACCGCGCGCCCGCGTGGAGCGGAGTTGACGAGTTGTACAGATTTCTGACTGCCGCGCCCGATTTTGCGCGTGTAAACCGCGGCTACGGTCCGTACGCGACGGATGCCAAGGTCGCGCGGCGGATCGACGTCGGCGACGTGATACAGCTTGCGAACTCGGACGGAGAATTCTATCACACGCTTATCATCAGCGATTTCCGCGAGGACGACGTGCTTGTCTGCGCACATACCGACGACGTGCTTGACCGTCCGCTCTCGGAGTATAATTACGCATCCCTGCGTGTGCTTCACATTGAGGGCGCGATGCTCTATTTCGACGACGAAAAACGCTTCGAAGAGCTGATCAACGCCGTCGCCCTGCCGACACGGTGTGAATAAAGAATACCGCACCGAGTTCTCTCTCGGTGCGGTATTTTGTTAAGAATCAAATCCCGTAAAGCTCGCCGTATTTCTCTTCAAGATAATCTGTGTACGCCGAGGGGTCAAACTCCTCGTCGAGTGCCGAGCGGAGCAGATCGGCAGGCTTGTAGAGTGATCCAAACTTCCAGATGTGTTCCCTATTCCACTCGTTGATGGGAGCAAAATTGCCCTCGCGCAAGCACGCGTCAACGTCGACAGTCTCCTTCATCCTGCGAAGAAGATGCGCGCCGTAAGCACTTCCGAGCGCGTAGGACGGGAAATAGCCTATACCACCGCCCGACCAGTGCGAATCCTGAAGCACGCCCTCGCGGTCGTTCGGAACCTCTACGCCGAGATACTCAAAGTAAAGTCTGTTCCACTCGCGCGGCAGATCCTTGACCTCAAGCTCGCCCGACATAATTCTCTTTTCAAGCTCGTAGCGCACCATAACGTGCAAGCAATACGTGACCTCGTCTGCCTCGGTGCGTATGAGCGACGGAGTTACGCGGTTTATCGCGCGGTAGACGTCCTCTGCGCAATAGCCCTCCATCTGCTCTGGGAAGCATTCGCACATCTTCGGGAAGATATACTCGACAAACGCGCGGCTTCTGCCGAGAAGATTTTCATAAAAACGCCTCTGGCTTTCGTGAATGCCCATCGAAACACCGCCGTCAAGCACGGTATATGCAAGATCGTCGGCAGAATTCAGATCGTAAAGCGCGTGACCGCCCTCGTGAATAACGCTGAACATCGAGGACGAAAGGTCGGTGCGCGAGTAATTCGTGGTAATTCTCACGTCGTGATGAGAGCCGAGGCTTGTGGTGAACGGATGCTCGGTAGTTCCGAGTCCGCAGTGGTCGAGGTCTATTCCCATCGTGCGCATAAGCTCGAGCGAGAACTTCTCCTGATCCCTCTCGTCGAAGTCGCCCTTGATGCTCTCGTCCGAAAGCTGCTCACGCTCGCCGATCTTCTTGATCAGCGGCACAAGGCGGCTCTTGAGCGTAGAGAAGAACTCGTCGCACTTGTCCATAGTCAGCCCGTCCTCGTATTTATTCAGACAGTAGTTGTACGGATGCATCTCGGGTGCACAGTAAGCGGCAAATTTCTTCTCGTAGTCGAATATCTGCTCAAGCAGAGGGCGGAAAAGCTCGAAATCGCTTGTCTCCTTGGCTCTGTGCCACACGTCGTCAGCCTCTACCATAAGCTGCTGATAGGCTATATATTCGTCCATCGGGATCTTCTGCATCTCGCGGATATCCTTCAGCATAAGTAAAACTATTCGCGCGTTCTTCTCGTCAAGCTCGTCCTTGTGCGCGTCGAGATATTCGAGCAGCTCGACCGTCTCTTCTCCCGTGGAGAGCTTATAGGTCTCCTCGCTGAGCACAGAGAGCGTCTGTCCGCGGTTCTGCGCAGTTCCCTTTGGCGCGGTGGTCGCTCCGTCGTAATATATCAGCGACATCGCGTGTCCGTACGCGCTCATCTTTGCCTGAAGCGCGGATAGTTTTGTAAGTGCATCCTTGAGTTCCATAATTTATTTCTCCTTGAATTAGTTTATTTTTCTTCGTAGCGATCTATTATCGAGCATACGAGTATCAAAGCATCGCTCGACACTCTCTCATCTGCATCAAAAACTACGGACGAAGTTGCGGAGGAATACAGACTTTTGAATTCATTGTAGGATATATCGAATATCTTCGTCCATTTTTCATTGTTATCACCCTCCGTGCCGTTTACTGCCATACCGTTGCTTTCGTGCTCGGGCGGGTCTTCCGGACCTAACACAATTTTACTGAGCGTAAAATTCTCAATGCCGAATTTATCTTCTATTGCCTGCTCTACCGATCGCTTAAATTCCTCAAAATTGTCTTGCGGCATAGTTTGAAATTCGAAATTCTCACCAAACACCGCCTTTGCGCTATCAAGATCCTTACCCGTGACGGTCAGAGTCTTTCCGTCATACTCAAAGTGACCGCATTCAGTTGAAAATTCTATAATTTTTCCGTCTATATTCAGTGCAGGCGCGTGCAGACAGTCGTAGACTCCGTCCTTCCAATACCCACCGTTGAGAATGTCCAAAATGATCTGCTTGTTTTCCTCTGAGATCTCACTCGGTTCAACTTCGCCAGGAAGATAGATCTTTATGTCCATATCCTCATCAAATTTCGAGGCACAACCTGCAAACAGCATCGCGATCATAAGCATACAAAGTGATAATGCAAATAGCTTTTTCATAATATTTTCTCCTTTCAAGAAAATTGATCTCTACTTATAATGTCGCTAAAAATTCGATTTTGTTACACTCCTGCAAAATAATTATAGCATAATTTATTATTTCTGTCAACACACAATAAAAAAGCCGAAACGTGTCCGTTTCGGCTCTGATATTTATTCTTCGGGCTGCATCGTTCCCATTTCTCCCGAGATGCCCTCGTCAGTAGCATTATCAGTAAACTCGGGTGGGATCATGCCGTTATCCATCGGAAACCGTCCGCCACCCATCATATCTGCACGAGTCACAGTGGCGTTCCCCTCAGCGTCAAAGCTTATCATTACGATAGCGTTCAGCGTAAGCGTTAAAAGGACCTCTTCGTCAAGTGTAAGAGTTATAGTTTCCTTACTCGCCTTAAAGGATGACGACAGATCGGCACCGCCCATATTTCCGTTACCCATACCGCCGCCAAAGCCGCCGTTTACGCCGGACATCGAGGGCATCTCTCCATCGGGCATCGCAGGTATATCGCCCTAGGGAAGCTCGGGCATCTCGCCATCGGGCATAGTCGGCATCTCTCCGTCGGGCACCGAGGGTTTTTGCATTCCATTCATATTGGGAGCACTTCCCTCCGGTAACTCGATCCCCTCAAGCTCACCGATGACGAAGGTCACTCCGTCGGCACTGATCTCACTTACCTTAGCCACGAGCGTTGTGCTTTTGTACTCGGTTTTATTACACGCCGCCACAGAACAAACGATCAACGCAAGCACCGCAAATATCGCCAACAATCTAAAAACCTTCATTACCCTTGAAAGCTCCTTTCAAAATACTGTCGGAATTGTATCACAAGGCGCTAAAGTCTCCCTAAAGGCTAAAAAGAATAAACCGTTGCTTCACTCAGATGCAACGATATGCATCGAATAAAGCAACGGTTTTCGGATATAAGCTTATGCCTGAGCTTTCCACTCGTCAGCTTTTGCGGCAGACATTCTCTTTATGTTCTCCTCGGGGTGTACCGACTCGGCACCGCCGTTTACGTAGAGGAAGAACTTACCGTCAGGTGTAACGTAAAGAGTTTCTTCATAGCCGCAAGGATCGCCAAACTCACCAAAGGTGCGCTTCTCAACGACAGACGCCGTCTCGGTATCGTATTCAACCTTGCAAATGACCTTTTTCATCTCTATACCTCCTATTATTTTTATCGTCTATATTATAACATAAACCAAAGGAAAAATCAATACGAAAGTTCAATATATCTATGTTAATTGTTGGGTGCGGGATAAAGCTCGTCAAGTGCCTCGCGGTGCTTGTTTGCAATATCCTCTACATCCTCCTTTGTAATCATCCCCAAAGAATAAGCGTCTGTAAGGCTATAAACGGCAAAATTATCGTACAGCCATATTCTTTGCTGATCTCTGTACTCAAACTCGAAGCCGGCAACGGTCTCTGTCCACGGTTTGAAACCTTCGATGCTGTCGGATGAACAGCTCATCATCGCGACCTGACAATGCTCTTTTTTGTTATATTCGCCGTAATATTTTCTGAATTTAACGTCTTTTTGCTCCGGAAATTTAGCCCAATACGCTCCATAGAACGGGACTTGATGCGGGAAGTCCGCCTTTCCGCCGACAAAGGGAGTGTTAGAATACGGAATGATGTATATTTCGAGCGGTTCATACGGCATTGTGAACGTTATATAATTATATCTTCTGTCCTCGTGATTTACCCATTGGCTAACATATTTATTATTGATAGACACAAATGTCGCCGTACTTTCGGTCGCCGCCTTGATCTTCACTGTGACCTCTGTGCCGGGTATATACTTGGGTGACAGCGGTTCAAAAAGCCATTCCTCACCGATAACAGTCAAATCAAAAGCTTCCATCTTTAACGGATCTTTCGAATTAAGATAGATCTCCACGCCCGCCTTGCCTGTAGTCATACCAGACTCGTTGCTAACCTTGAATTCGGTGGTAAGTCTGTACTTTCCGCCTGCACTCAGATCAAAACCTTTGGTAGAATAAGACTCAAAGATATGCTCATGCGGCGAAAGAACGTGAGCGACGTCATCGACCTCAAGCTCCTCGGTTCTGACATCCTTCCATTCGTTTCCGTCATAGTATTCTATAGTGTATTCCTTAGTGTAGATCACTTCACTGTCTGTAATATTGCGCCACTCAAGAATTATCGTCCGCTCTCCATTGTCCTCGGTAACAGAATCAAGGACAATTAAGATTGGTTTAAAGGTACTGTATGGGTTGGCAACTTTAAATTCATAAGGATAGTCTGTCACAACCTCTTCAAAAACGTCAAAAGCGCTGTTAAAATCACAAGAGGTCAAGGCAAACAAAAGAATTACAGATATTAAGACTGTAATAAGCTTTTTCATATATTTTCTCCCCCTTCGTTTTGAGCTACAGCTCCTATCTATATATTAGCACATATTTAAGCGAAAGTCAACCATAAATTAAAATATCGGCACAGCGCGGTGTTTTTGGGGTGTTCCTCTTGACAAAATGCGTATAAAATGATATATTTATCTTGTAAACTCTTACACGAGGTATAATATGAAAAATTACAACAAATTAAAAGAATATATACTCACAAAGCAGCACCGCGCTCTGCGCCGCAGAGTCGAGGACGATCTGCCTGCGCTCTATTCTGCAGAGGGGCTCTCGGCAGAGGAGCGTATGACACGCAGGTTTGAATATCTCTGCGCGCACGAGACTCCCGTGGTGCTCCCCGACGAGCGCATAGCATTTCTGCGCACGCTTTGCGATATCCCGCACATCTATACCGAGGAAGAATTTGCCGCTCTCAAGTCAGAGAAGCGTCTGCACGAGCTCGGTTTTCACTCAAACGTGACACCCGATTACGAAAAGCTTCTGAGGCACGGTCTGCTCTATTTCTGCGATTGCACAGACGGCTACGGCGCGCGCTCGATCGACGCGCTTATCTCGCTTTGCGACAGATACGTTACCGAAGCAAAAAGAGTTGGCAACGACGAGGTTGCAACGACTCTTGAACGTGTCTCGCGCTACGGCGCGACCTCATTCCTTGAGGCTCTTCAGCTCTTTCGCGTGATACACTTCGCGCTCTGGCTCGAGGGCAACTATCACGTGACGGTGGGCAGATTTGACAAATATATGTATCCCTATTTCAAATCCGATCTTGACAGCGGAAAGCTCACTCTCGACGAGGCGGCGATGTTGGTCGAGGAGTTCTTCCTCTCGTTCAACCGCGACAGCGATCTCTACCCCGGCGTTCAGCAGGGTGACAACGGTCAGAGCCTCGTACTCGGCGGCAAGGACGAGAACGGATGCGAGATATTCAACGAGCTCTCGCGCCTCTGCCTTGAGGCAAGCGGCAGACTTATGGTCATCGACCCGAAGATCAATCTGAGAGTGAGCAAGGACACGCCGCTTGAAGTCTATATGCTCGGCACGGAGCTTACCAAGAAAGGACTCGGATTTCCGCAGTACACCAACGACGACGTGGCGATCCCAGCGTTGATCGAGCTCGGCTACGAGCCCGCGGATGCCGCAAATTACGGCATGGCGGCGTGCTGGGAGCTGATAGTTCCCGGTGTCGGAATGGACACGGCGAACATCGACGCACTCTCGTTTGCGAAGATAGTCGACCGCGCGCTCCACGAGGATCTGCTCTCGTGCGAAACGATGGAGGACTTCAACTCTGCCATCCGCGCGCAGATAAACAAGGAGATCGAGCTTATCTGCCGCGGCACCGACGGACTTTGGTTCATTCCCTCCCCCTTCCTGCGCATCTGTATGGATGAAAATGCGGACGGTAGCTACAAATACAACAATTTCGGCATTCACGGCACGGGCGCGTGCACCGCGGCTGACTCGCTGGCGGCAATTGAGAAATATATCTTCGACGAACGCTCGCTGACAAAAGAAGAGCTCATCGCGGCGGTCGACTCGGATTTCTGTGGCTCTCCCGAGCTTCTGCACAAGCTGAGATACGAGACAGCAAAGGTCGGACAGAACGATGACTACGCTGACAAATATCTGTGTATGCTGCTCTCCTTCTTTGCCGACTCGCTCGAGGGCAGGCGCAACTGCCTTGACGGAATCTACCGCGCAGGCACGGGCTCTGCGATGTTCTATCTGCGCCACGTTGAAGATCTCGGCGCGTCGCCTGACGGCAGACGTCGCGGTGAGTCGCTCGGCGCGAACTTCTCGGTCAGCCTTTTTGCAAAGACGGGCGGTCCTCTCTCGGTCATTTCCTCGCTGACAAAGCCCGAGCTTCACCGCACCATCAACGGCGGTCCCGTAACGCTCGAGTTTGCCTCGGGTATCTGGAGCGCCGAGGACAGCATTGAGAAATTCTCGAAGTTTATCAAGAGCTATATCGCTATGGGCGGTCATCAGATCCAGCTCAACTCGGTCGATCTCGAGACGCTCAAGCGCGCGCAGGAGCATCCTGAGGATTACGAACGACTCGTCGTGCGCATCTGGGGCTGGAGCGCATACTTCACCGCGCTTGACAAGTGCTATCAGGATCACGTTATGCAACGACAGATCTACAGTATGTAACTTATGAGAGAAGGAATAGTTTTTAATATTGAGGAGCTTACTGTCCACGACGGCGACGGCGTGCGCGTGACGGTCTTTATGAAGGGATGCCCGATGCGCTGTTCCTGGTGTCACAACCCCGAGGGGCTGAAGGCTCAGCCCGAGCTGCTCTACAAGCGCGCACGGTGCGTTGGGTGCGGCGAGTGCCAAAAGAAGTGCGATCACGAGGACTGCAAGCCGTTCGGCAGATGTCTGCACGTCTGCCCCTACGACTGTCTGACGGTCGCAGGTGAGCGATATACCTCCGAGCGACTTGCATCAAAGCTCAACAAATACAAGCGCATTTTTGACGCGTGCGGCGGCGGTGTCACCTTCTCGGGTGGAGAGCCGCTTATGCAGTGGGAATTCATCGCTGAGGTGATCGACAGACTCGACGGAATCAATATCGCGATCGAGACCTCGGGATATGCGCCGATGCATATATTCAAGAGTGCGGTCGACAAACTCGATCATATCTATATGGACATCAAGCTCTTTGACGCCGAGGCGCACAAGCGTCACACGGGATGCGACAATGCGATGATCAAGGAGAATTTCCTTTATCTGCGCTTGTCGGGTAAGCCGTTCACGATAAGAACTCCGCTTATCTCGGGAATTACCGACACCGAGGAAAACCTTAGCGCGATCAAAGAATTCATTGGTGACGCGCATTGGGAAAAGCTACCCGAAAATAAGCTCGCGGGTGCAAAATATGATATGCTTATATAAAAAAGCTCGTCCGAAGTTCCGGACGAGCTTTTTGTTATTATTTTAAAAATTCCTTATGCTTCGCAGCAATATCGGCGATATCGGCATCAGTAAGAAGTCCTTGGCTGTACGCTTCGGTCAGCGTAAGGAAGGTGTTGTTCTCGATAAGCACCAATATTCTGTTCGAATTGCGATACTCAATACTGTTCTCACCCAGCTTTTCAGACCATATCTCTCCAAAATAGTTTCCGCCGTGGTCCATCATCGCAACTACGTTGTTGTTATAAATTCCGTAATAATACATAACGCTTGCATCGGTGTAGTTGGGATTCGAGTCCTTATAAGAGCTGATAAGTCTGTTCTCAGACGGATATTTCTCGGTCTCACTGCTTTCAGGAAGAATTGCGGTGACGGACTCCTTTTCGGGCAGGCCAGCCGTTGGAGCTTCTGCGTCCTCACCGTCATAAAGGTCGTTAAAATTGCACGCGCTCAATGATACTACAAACAACAGAACCAATAATAATGCAATTATTCTTTTCATGGTCTTTTCTCCTTTTTCGTTTTGGAGGGCAGAAATACTCTCCTAAGGTCATTATAGTTTGTCAAAGTTTTTTGCTTATCTCTTATTTTATGAAGATCATAGCGGCAAGCGGTACGCCCACCTCGCAAAGTGCCGTGTCGAGCTTGCCCTCGCGCAGAGTCTCACCCATGCAATTAACTACCTTATAGGATTTACCCTCCGCGCCCTTGAGAATAAGAGACTTCGAGCGCGAGCAGTTGACTGCGACTATCTCGTTGTACGCTCTGCAATCTACGACAGTATCGGTATAGCAGGTGAAGACCGACTTGCCGTCCTTCTCTGCGCAAACAATACTGCACGCGCTCTCGGGATTTGCCGCAAGTATCTTGCCTTCCATCAGCACGTCGCGGTGCTCTCTCCAGAACGAGAGGTAAAACCTCAGCATCTTCTTGTGATCCTCGGGGAGCGTTGCAAGCTTGACCGAGACCTGCGGCACGCTGTAAAGTACCTCAGCAAACTGAAGCGCCGCGCTCTCGACCGAGTCCTCCTTGTGCCACATAAGCATATCCGAATGCACCGCGGTCTTGCCCGAGGTAAGTCTGAGGTTTACTATATCCTGTCTGTTGCAGATAGCGTCGTTCGGGCAGTCGGCAACGCGGAGCATATTTCCGTACTTTCTGATTGCAGGTCCTACGTAGGACTGTCTGAACTCGATAAGTACCTCGGGATCGATAGCTCTGAGCGCGTTCGTAACGTCGGTCATAAGTCTGTCGATCGCGTCCTCAAGCGACTGATAATCGCGGCGCGCATCGTACTCAAGCGACTTGCCCTTGAGCGCAAAAGAGTCGATAAAGTCGAGCTTGAGACCGTCGAGTCCCCAATTCTTGAGCGCATCAGAGTAAACTCCTATAAGATACTCGCGCACCTCTTTATATCTCGGGTCAAATGCCCAGAATGTCTTGTTATTTCCCGTCTCGTCGAGCAGCATATCCGAAAAACGCGCGTACGCTTTGGTCGATTTGCCTACGAAGGGCACCGAGTACCAGAGCATTACCTTCATTCCCGTCTCGTGAATTCTATCGATAAACTGCTTCATATCGGGGATCTTTGCAGGCGTGACCTCCCAGTCGCCGCAGAACTGATAGCCGCGGCTGTTGTCGTCTGTCTGCCATCCGTCGTCGATGATAACGGTGTCCATACCGAGCGGCTTGGAGAGCGCGCACTCGGCGACGATCTCATCAACGTTGAGCTGCTGATGGTAGCTGTACCAAAGCGAGTTCATCGGGAGCTTTGCGTTCTCGGGAACGTAAGCAGGCGTATAGCCGCACTCGTTCTCCCACCAGGCAACTACGTCGTAGATGCTATCGTAGTAGGCGATATCTCTCGTATCGATGCGGACAAGCGTGCTGTATTCCTTGAGCGGAGCGACCTTTTCGGTAAAGAAGTTGAGCTCCCACTCGACATTCGCATCCTCCTCGCATACGCCGGAACGGAGCGATACGGGTGTCTTTGCGTCGCTGAGCGCTACCGTCATTCTGTTCTTTCCGTCAGCCGAGACGAGCGCGTGGAGCGGCATCCAGGACGCGAGGCGCGAGGGTGTAGTGCGCTTGCGCCAATTCGGTCCGAGGTGTCTGTCAAACCTAACGGCAGGACTCCAGACCGAGTATATCTCAACGTCGGGGATGCGGAAAGCGAGCTTGAACTGCTCGGGTATCTGCTTCTCGCTATATATCGCTTTCAGCTCATAGGTCTCTATTCCGCCCTTCTCGGATATCTTATTTATAGATACATCCACGCCTGCAGAGGCACCGATTATATCGAATTTCATTTGTATCTCTCCTTTGTTTATTTTATGAATATCATTCCCGCGAGCGGAACGGCGATCTTCTCGATAGTCTCACCGACAGTACCCGCCGCAAGCTCCTCGCCCATACAGTTAAGCACTCTGTAGCTCTTGCCGATCGCGTCCTTTATGAGCAGAGACTTTGCTCGTGAAGAGTTAACCGCGATTATCTCGCTATAAGCGCCGCACTCGATGAGCGTGTCGGTGTAGGACGTGTAGATCGCTCTGCCGTCTTTCTCAGCGCACGCGATGCTGTAGGAGCTCTCGGGGTTCTCAGCTCTCAGCTTGCCGTCAAGAAGCACGTCGCGGTGCTCTCTCCAGAAAGAGAGGTAGTAGCGAAGCATCTTTTTGTGATCTTCGGGCAGCTTTGCGATACGCACCGAGATCTGCGGCACACCGTAGATAATGCTCACAAGCTGAAGTGCCGCGCTCTCAACGGTATCCTCCTTGTGCCACATCACCATATCCGAATGCACCGCGCTCTTGCCTGAGGTGAAGCGCAGATCGATGATATTGTGGCGGTTGCGTAAGGAATCGTTCGGGCAATCGCCGACGCGAAGCATATTTCCGTATTTTCTTATCGCAGGTCCTACGTAGGACTGGCGGAATTCTATCATTATTTCGGGGTTTATTGCCACAAGGGCATCGTGCACGTCGATCATAAGTCTGTCGATAGCATCCTCAAGCGACTGGATATCTCGGCGGTCGTCGTCCTCAAGCGCTCTGCCCTTGAGCACAAAGGAATCGATGAAATCAAGCTTGACTCCGTCGAGCCCCCAATCTCTGACCGCGTTCGCATAGATATTTATGAGATAGTCGCGGACTTCCTTGTATCTCGGGTCGAAAACACAGACCTTCTTGTCTGCGGTCGCTTCCTCGATCAGCATGCTCGAAAATCTTTCATAGTTCTTTGCCTCAATGCCAATGAACGGTACAGAATACCAAAGCATTACCTTCATTCCGATCGCGTGCACGCGGTCAACGAAGTCCTTCATATCGGGGAACTTTGTCTCTGTCATCTCCCAATCTCCGCAGGTTACATATCCCCTGCCCAAATCGTGAGTCTGCCATCCATCGTCGACGATGACGGTGTCCATTCCGAGCGGTTTTGAGAGCTCGCACTCTGCGACGATCTTATCAGCGCGGAGATCTTGATGATAGCTGTACCAAAGCGAGTTCATCGGGAGCTTTGCGTACTCGGGAACGTATGCGGGAGTGTAACCGCACTCGTTCTCCCACCACTCGACCGCATCGTATATAGCATCGTAATAAGGGATATCGCGAGTATCTATGCGCAAAATAGCGGAATACTCACAAAGGGGCGCGACCTTGACGGTAAAGAATGTCACGTCGCAACCGAGACACGCGCTGTGCTCGTGCATACCTGTCGCGATCGAGATGGGAGTCTTTGCATCCGAGACAGCCAGCGCAAATCTGTTTTTGCCGTCAGCCGAAACGAGCATATGGAAGGGCATCCAGGACGCAAGGCGCGACTCGGTCACTCTCCGTCGCCAACTCGCGCCGAGATATCTGTCGTATCTCACGCTCGGGCTCCACACCGAGTACATATCAATGCTCGGCGGATCTATACCTATCTTGAGCGGCTCGGGGATAGTCGGCTCTGCGTATCTCACAGTCACCTTAACGTATCTTATCCCACCCTCGTCGGATATATTTTCTATGCTTACCTCTGCTCCGTCTCGCAGAGATTTTACTGTAAAATCCATAAATTTCTCCTTTCAAAGAGATAAGTTCGGTCAATTCCGCCTCTTTTATTATAGCATAAGCCACTGCATTTTTCAATATATAAAGAAAAATTACTCAGAGAAGCTCTATCTCGATACCCACGACACCGTACTCTTTCTGCTTCTCTCGCGAGTAGTATTTTTCCATATCGGTGTAGTGCGCCGCTTCTATATCCTTTTCCGTGTAGCCGCACTTCAAAAGCGGCAGTGCTCCGTACAGCTCCTCGAATGAAGAAAATCGATACAGACGGCGTACTGTGCAAGAGCAGCGCAAGCTCTCGTCGGTAGCGAGCAAAAACTCTATCTCGTCTCCAACGCGTATCTTACTTCTTTTCTCGTCGTAGAGCCTGAGTTCTATAGTTTTGATGCCGCTTTTTATCATTTCAAACGGCTCTGAATTCAATCGCATAATATGTTTCATTATCTCTCCAAGCATTATGCTCTGCCTTTTACAGCAGAGCATTTTTGCATATATTAAGATTTCAGTTTGTATACCCTGTTCTTGTTCTCACCTTCGGTGACAACTATACCGTCTGCAACCATTTCGGCAAGCAAACGGCGTGCTCTTGCATCCTTAACACCGAGTAATTCAGCAATTTCCGTAGTTTTAGCAGTAATCTTCTCGGTTAAATAGGAAACAACAGCCTGTTTTTGAATTTGAGATTTGGTTTTAGTTGTTTTATCGCTACTTTTTATCGCTACTTTTTTATCGCTACTTTCGCCAATGAGTAGCGATAACGTGATCCTGTCGGGTTCAAAGCTCTCGTTGATAATGGGTGCGGGCCAACCTTGCTTTTTCCAAACGCTGAAAATGTTAGGAATACCGCTACCTGCGCGCTCGCCAACGTCAATGAGGTTAAACATCTTGATGAGCGTACTATTACGAGGATCGGAAACGCCACCACTCTTTGCGGCTTCAACATCGATACGGAAACCAC
>JAFTKL010000037.1 GCA_017453285.1 Clostridia bacterium
CCTGCAGACGCTATCAGCAGAACTGATTACGTTGCTCCCGGACACAAGCTCGCTTCCTTCGCGATCGACCCCAAGAAGTGCGTTAAGTGCGGCGCTTGCATGGAAAAGTGTAAGCCTCACGCAATCTATAAGGACTAAGAAAGGAGAAGTGTGGACATGGAAACTATCAAGATCAAAATTAACGGCGTAGAATACGACGTACCTAAGGGATCCACAGTTCTTGAAGCTGCGAGAGTAGCTAAAATAGATATCCCTACACTCTGTTATCTTAAGGACATCAACGAGATCGGCGCTTGCCGTCTTTGCCTCGTTGAAGTTTCCGAGGGCGGCAAGCCCTTCAGACTCGTAACCGCTTGCGTATACCCCGTAACCGAGGGTATGGAGGTGCTTACGAATACTCCTAAGATCAACAAGTCGAGAAAGACTAACCTCGAGCTCATCCTCTCCAACCACGACCGCAAGTGTCTCTCCTGCGTACGCAGCACCACCTGCGAGCTCCAGAAGCTCTGCAACGAGTACGGCGTAGACGAGACACGCTTCGGTGGCGAGAAGAACGTTTATGCTATCGACGATGCTACCCCCATCATTCGTGATAACAATAAGTGTATCCTTTGCCGTCGCTGCGTAGCAGCTTGTAAGACGGTTCAGGGAATTGGCGTTATCGGCGCTAACGACCGTGGATTTGACACCCACATCGCTTCCGCATTCGATATGCCTCTCGGCGAGACTTCCTGCATCAACTGCGGTCAGTGTATCGTAGCTTGTCCCGTAGGTGCTCTCTATGAGAGAGACGATACCGATAAGGTAAGAGATGCTCTTGCAGATCCTTCCAAGCACGTATTTATCTGCACTGCTCCTTCGGTAAGAGCACAGATCGGCGAGTGCTTCGGCTACGAGCCCGGTACTGACTGCGAGGGTAAGATGGTTGCAGCGCTCAAGAAGCTCGGCTTCGACGGCGTATACGATATGAACCTCACCGCTGACCTCACCATTATGGAAGAGGCTACCGAGTTCCTCGGCAGAGTTAAGAACGGCGGCGCGCTTCCTATGATCACTTCCTGCTCGCCCGGATGGATCAAGTACTGCGAGCACTACTATCCTGAGTTCGTTGATAACCTTTCCACCTGTAAGTCTCCTCAGCAGATGTTCGGTGCAGTAGTTAAGACATACTACGCTGAGAAGATGGGTTGGGATCCTAAGGATATCTTCTTTGTATCTGCAATTCCTTGTACCGCTAAGAAGTTCGAGGTAGGCAGACCCGGTCAGTCGGCTGCAGGCGTTCCTGACGTTGACGTTGCTGTTACCACCCGTGAGGTTGGCAGAATGATCAGCAAGGCAGGTATCGATTTCAAGGCACTCGACGACGCTGAGTTCGACGTACCCTTCGAGATCGGTTCGGGCGCAGGCGCTATCTTCGGTGCAACCGGTGGCGTTATGGAGGCAGCTCTCCGTACCGCAGCTGAGGTTATCGAGGGCAAGCCTCTTGAGTCTGTTGACTTCAACGAGGTTCGTGGTGTAGAGGGCGTTAAGCTCGCTTCCTACAAGCTCGGCGATATTACCCTCAACGTTGCAGTTGCTTCGGGTACCTCAAACGCTAAGAAGGTTCTTGATGCTGTTAAGGCAGGAGAGCTCGACGTTCAGTTCATCGAGATCATGGCTTGTCCCGGCGGCTGTGTAAACGGCGGCGGTCAGCCCATTCAGCCCGCAGTTGTAAGAGAGACCATCGACCTTCGCGCTGTAAGAGCAGCAGTTCTTTACAACGACGATAAGAACAGCGATCTCCGTAAGTCTCACGAGAACTCCGCTGTTAAGAAGCTCTACGACGAGTACTTTGGAGAGCCCAACAGTCACAAGGCTCACGAGATCCTCCATACCCACTACGTAAAGCGTGGTCTCTAATTCAAAATTGAATTGCTAAAAGCTATACGGAGCGCGGCTTGCCGCGCTCCGTTGGTCATTTTACACAATAAAAGGGGTGTAATATTGTCAATTTATACATTGACAAGCACAAAAAAATATGGTAAAATAATCGTAATAAGTATGTTATGCTTATTTGAAAACTTTTTTACAAGGAGAATTAATTATGAAGAAGAACCTCTGGGTCAAAATATTCGCAGTAGCACTCGTGCTTATGTGCGCGCTTACGCTTGCTGCTTGTAACAAGGACGACGTTCCGAATTCTAACCAAGACCTTGCTGACCTTGACAAAGAGCTTGCTGAAAAGGCTGAAAAGGGTGAGACAAGTAAGGGTCTTATCTTCAAAAAGCAGAAGACAGGCGACGTTGAGGGCTATTTTGTTTCCGGTATCGGTGAGTGCACCGACACAGTAGTTATCCTTCCTACCGAGTATGAGGGACTTAAGGTTATCGGCGTAGCTGCTAACGCATTTAAGAAGTCTAACATCACCGAAGTATACCTTCCTGAGGGCATTACCGACATCAAGCATCACGCATTTGCCGGTTGTACCACTTTGAAGTACGTTAAGCTCCCTGACTCTGTAACCGAGATGGGAAGCAATACCTTTGAGGGTTGCGAGTCGCTCGAGAAGGTTTATATCGGAAAGGGCATTACCGTAATTCCTTTGAATGCATTCAACGGCTGTAAGTCTCTTGAGGCTGTTCTTCTTGAAGATACCAACGTTACCTACGTAGGTGACAATGCATTCTACGGATGCGAGGGTATGATCAAGCTTACTCTCGGTAACTCTATCACCGAGATCGGCGACAATGCATTTGAAAACTGCACGACTATCGCCAGAATTACTATTCCGGATTCTGTTACTAAGTTCGGTAACAACATTTTTAAGGGTTGTACCGCTCTCGGCGAGGCTCACTTCAGCAGCACTATGACCGAAGTTCCTACCGGTATGTTCTACAACTGCACTACTCTCCAGAAGTTTGAGATCCCCTCTAACATCACCGTTATCGGTGAGGACGCTTTCCGCGGATGTGAGAGCATCACAAAGCTGAAGCTCGAGTCCAACATCGTTGAGGTCAAGAACTCTGCATTCATGCGTTGCACCGCACTTGAAGAGCTTTACATCTCCAAGAGCGTTAAGAAGTGGGGTAACTTCGTAACCTACTTCTGCAAGAACCTTGCTAAGATACAGTACGAGGGAACAAAGAAAGAGTACGAAGAGATCCAGTGCCTCTCCGAGCCTGAAAAGGGCGGAGAGATCTACATCGTAAGCCCCAACAAGAGCCTTTCTATGTACCTCTCTGTAGCGGCTAAGTTCGTAGAGTGCTCCGACGGTACTTTCGATATCGAGGCTATCCGTAACGACCTCGGATTTAACGGAAATATCAACGATATTCCCGGCGTCGAAGGTGAAGAGGGTATTGAATAATATCTAAACTATAAAAGCTCTTGCCGAAAGGCAAGAGCTTTTTTGGTATAAGAGATAAATATTTTTCATAGTATTGTCTTGAGGTGATGATATATGAAAAATGTTTTTTTGAAAAAGATCACGGCTGTGCTTGGAGCTTTTCTGACTGTCGCGATAATTCTCGGAATGCTTCCGATAAGAGCTATGCCGACCGAGGAGAGCACTCCTGTGCTCGAGCTTGATTGCAAATCCGCAATATTGATCGAAGCGTCGACGGGAAAAGTGCTCTACGAAAAGGACGCGGATATGGCTCTGCCACCCGCTTCTGTCACGAAGGTAATGACGCTGTTGCTCGTTATGGAGGCGATAGAAGAGGGAAGGCTAAAATACGGTGATAGGGTGCGCGCGAGTGCTAACGCGTGCTCTATGGGCGGCTCGCAGATATACCTCAAGGAAAACGAGGAGATGAGCGTCGATGATATGCTCAAGAGCGTGGTAATAGCATCCGCAAACGACGCCGCGGTCGCGCTCGCCGAGCATATTGCAGGGAGCGAGGAGGAATTCGGAAGGAGGATGAATAAGCGAGCCGAAGAGCTTGGAATGAAGAATACGCGCTTTGAAAATACCAACGGACTTGACGATACCACCGACAGCCATCTGACGAGCGCGAGAGATATCGCGATAATGTCGCGAGAGCTGATAAAATACCCAAAGATACTCGAGTATAGCTCGACCTGGATGGATAGCGTGCGCGGGGGCGAGTTCGGACTCACTAATACCAATAGACTCATACGCTTCTATAAGGGCGCTACGGGGCTCAAGACGGGATCAACGGCTAAGGCAGGCTTCTGCATCAGCGCAACAGCTGAACGCGACGGAATGGGCTTGATTTGTGTCATAATGGGCGCGCCGAGCCGTGACGTGCGCAACGCGGCGGCTGTGAGATTGCTTGACTACGGATTTTCTAACTACGCTCTATATCGCGACGAGGGCGGCACGCTTCCGCCCGTAAAAGTGGCAAAGGGCGAGCAGAGCGAGCTCATAGTGAAATGTAACGGATTTTCTGCCGTTATGAAAAAGAGCGAGGTAGGCGCAGTCAAAAAGGAGATCAGCCTCCCTGAGCAGATAGATGCGCCGATAGAGAAGGGGAGCGCGGTCGGAAGCGTTATCTACAAGGTCGACGAGAACGAGATCGGCAGAGTCGATATAGTGGCTACCGAGAGCGTTGAGAAGCTTGATTTCGGTTCGGCACTCATAATGCTGCTTCGCAAATGCGCGTGTATTTTGTAGAAAATGCGCACAAGTTAAAAAGTTAGCAAAAAGTTCACAATTTGTTATAAAATTAAACTATGTAATATTGTATAATTATATAATCATAATAATAAAAACTGAGAGGTACAAAAATGACAATCAGATTAAATGATACCTACGTAAAGCCCTTCATAGATGAGGCTGAGCTTTCTGCACTTAACGGCGAGATCGCAGCCGCACACAAGACTCTGCTCGAGGGTAGCGGAGAGGGCAACGACTTTTTGGGTTGGATAGATCTTCCCGTGAATTACGACAAGGAGGAGTACGCAAGAATAAAGGCGGCTGCCGCTAAGATCCAGAAGACCTGCGACGTGTTCGTAGTCATCGGTATCGGCGGTTCTTACCTCGGCGCAAGAGCAGTCGTTGAATTCCTTAAGTCTCCCGTTTACAATAATCTCAAGAAGGACACTCCCGATATCTATTTCTCGGGCTGCAACATAAGCGCACAGTCGCTCAACGAGCTTCTCTCCATATGTGAGGGTAAAGACGTTTGCATCAACGTTATCTCCAAGTCGGGTACTACCACCGAGCCCGCAGTTGCTTTCAGAGTATTCCGCGAGCTTCTCGAGAAGAAGTACGGCAAGGACGGCGCAAGAGAGAGAATTTTCGTAACCACCGATAAGGCAAGAGGAACTCTCAAGAAGTTCTCCGACGAGGCTGGCTACGAGACCTTCGTTGTTCCGGATGACGTCGGTGGACGCTTCTCTGTACTTACCGCAGTAGGACTTCTCCCCATCGCTGTTTCGGGCGTTGATACCGATGCTCTCCTCAAGGGCGCGGCTGACGCATCCGCAGAGTACAAGGCAAACGCAGACATCGCTACCAACGATTGTATGAAGTACGTAGCACTACGTAACCTTATGTACAGAAACGGCAAGACCACCGAGGTTCTCGTTAACTACGAGCCTTACGCAGCTATGTTCAACGAGTGGTGGAAGCAGCTCTACGGCGAGAGCGAGGGTAAGGATAAGAAGGGACTTTTCCCTGCATCCGTTATCTTCTCTACCGACCTTCACTCGCTCGGTCAGTTCATTCAGGACGGAAGCCGTATGCTCTTCGAGACTGTAGTATCCGTTAAGGAGACCGACGAGAAGCACGCTGTTCCTTACGACGAGGCAAACGTTGACGGTCTTAACTTCCTTGCAGGCGTTGATCTCAACGAGGTAAACAACAAGGCTATGCAGGGACCCATCCTTGCACACGTTGACGGCGGCGCACCAAACATTCTTATAGAGGTTGCAGACAAGAGCGCGTACTCGCTTGGTTACCTGCTTTACTTCTTCGAGTTTGCTTGCGGCGTTTCGGGATACGTTCTCGGCGTAAATCCCTTCAACCAGCCCGGCGTTGAGGCATACAAGAAGAATATGTTTGCACTTCTCGGAAAGCCCGGATACGAGGCAGAGAGGGCAGCTCTTGAGGCAAGATTGAACTAAATCAACAAAAAAACGAAATATTTTTAAATAATTTTGAAAAATTGATAAAATTCCTCTTGCAAAACTCACAGTTATGAGTTATAATATAAGTGAGCAGAGGAAGCTCAATAAAAAAATCGGAGGATCCAAATGTTAAAGTTAATTATCGGCGTAAAGGGTACCGGAAAAACAAAGACCCTCATCAATATGGTAAATACCGCAGTAGAGAACTCTCACGGAAACGTTGTTTGCATCGAGAAGGGTGTAAAGCTCCGCTATGACGTTAAGTATCGTGCGAGACTTATCAATACTGAGGAATACTTTATTTCTGATGCAAAGTCTCTGTACGGATTCCTCGCAGGAATTTTGGCAAGCAACCACGACGTTACTGATTTGTTTATAGATTCGGCATTGAAGATCTGCGAGAACGATCTTGCAGGATTTGACACGTTCGTTTCCGAGCTTGATAAGCTCGTTGAAAAGGTTGGAGTCAACGTAGTTATTACGTCCTCTATTCCCACTGAGGAAGCAAGCGAGACCGTTAAGAAGTACATCTAACAAAAAATAAAAAAATATCGCAGGATGAATATCCTGCGATATTTTTTGTAAGTACTGTATTAGCCGTTAAGTGTTTCGAGGTAGTTAACAACGTCGCCCACGGTAGTGAACTTACGGATGTCATCGTCCTCGATAGTGATTCCGAACTTTTCCTCACAGATCATAACGAGGTCTGCAAGCTCAATGGAATTGATGCCAAGGTCACCGGAAAGCTCTGCCTCCATCGTGATATCATCACGGTTGATCTGAAGCTCCTCAACGAGAAGCTCAACAAACTTTTCGTACATCTTTTTTCCTCCAAAAATATTTTTAAGTGTCGTTGCGCAGGGCGCAACATTTTTTATCCAAGCTATTATACAACATTTTACCTTGAATGTCAAGAAGAATTTTTGCAATATATGCAAATTTATGAAATATTAACTATAAGAAAGCCGATAAAGTCGAATTTTTGAATTTTCTTGACAATTTGCACGAAGTGTGTTACCATTATTATATCAATATATCAAAACGAAAGGAGAGAAAAAATGGAACTGTTTCGCGGTCGCTATTTGTGTTTTCTGTCCTTTCTTTTTCTTTTGATCTCGCTCGTCTGTTTCAAACTTGAGAGCGGAATAAAGCTCGCGCTGATCATACTTTTCACTTTGCTCTGTGTTATTGCGGTAATAGTGCTGATACTTAACAAGAAGCATAGATTTGTCGCATTTGTCGCACTTCTTTCGATAGTCGCGATGCTGTTAGCGGCACTCTCGTCGTTTTTCTTCGTCAGCTTACCGAACGGTAGAGCAGAGAAATACTGCGGCAGATATATCGCAAGACTTGAGATACTCTCGCAAGAGATCGAGAGCGAGCATTCCTCGGAGTATTATGCAAGGATGTTGAACGCAGGCGGCGAGGATACGAGACTGAAGGTGTATCTCATCTGCGATTTTCCGTCTGCGCTCGAGCAGGGCGATCAGATCATAGCGACGGTCGACACGAATAGTCTCGCGCCAAGAGATCTTCCTGACCTCGACGACGATTGTCTCCTCGTTCTCAACGTCAACGGCGACGAGGGTGTTACGTATAAAAAAGCCGATGCGGCGGCAGCCTTCTCGCTCGACGGTCTGCTGGCACTTGCAAATAAGCTTCAGCGCGCGGCGGCAAACTACGTTGATGAGATATTCGGCGAGGACGCGCCGCTCGTAAAGGGAATGCTGCTCAACGATAAGAGCGGTCTGTCATCGAATACGCGCTCACAGTTCTCAAGAGCAGGCGCGGCGCATCTGCTTGCGGTCAGCGGTCTGCACGTGTCGCTGCTCCTCGGCGCACTTGAACTGTTGCTCAAGAAATTGCTCGTTCCAAAGAAACTGCGTATAGTAGTCATAATCATCGGCGGAGCTCTTCTGCTGGCACTCACCGACTTCTCACCCTCCGCGGTGCGCTCTGTATTTATGCTTTTTGCGGTCTACCTCGGATTTATGCTCTCTGAGGAAAACGACGCCCCGACCTCGCTCTTTTGCTCGGTCGCGCTTATAACGCTGATCTCGCCGCATTCTGTCAACGACGTCGGACTATGGCTCTCCTTTTCGGCAACTCTCGGGCTCGTCGTAGTTTATCCGTATATCGAGCGTAAGCTCCCGTATATCGAAAAGAGCAAAAAGCTGTCCAAAAAGCTTCTGCGTCTCGGAGTCTCCACGCTCAAGGTGGCACTGATAGCCATTGTTGCGAATTTCTTTACGCTTCCGATAATGTGGTATTGCTTCGGCTCTGCGTCGATAGTCGCGGTTATCTCAAACCTCTTTCTCTCACCTCTCACGGCGATCTTCCTGCCGCTTTGTGTAGTGTCTTTAGCTCTCGGTAAGCTCGCGTTTATCGGAGAAGGCGTGGTGTTCGTGACGGCACTGATCTCAAGAGCGATGCTCCTTTGCGTGAAGCTTATGGCAAATATTCGCTTTGGCGTGATATCACTTGAATATCCTTTCGCCGCACCGCTCGTTATCGTATTTTCAATTGCTATGTCGGTCTTGCTTGTAATAAAGCTCCGCAAAAAGCTCTGGATCTGCCTGCCGCCCATCTCTTTCGTTGCGGCATTTGCGCTTTGCCTCGGCATATTCGCATTTGCCGACAAGGGTGAGCTCAAATACGTCGGTGTGGACTCGGACGAGATATTCATAGCCGAGCGAGCGGGTGTGTGCAGCGTGTGCGACGTCACCGATGGCTCAGCATGGAATTATTGGCAACTGCGAAATTCCTTGCCTGCGTATGCTGTCGAGATTGAGGATTACGTGGTCAGCCATCCGCACAAGCGACACGCAGAGCTGATAAAAAGGATATCTGAGCATCAGCCGATACGCAATATCTACCTTCCGCTCATCGAGGACTCGGAAGAGCTTGGATATATCAGCGAGATAGTTGAGGTCGCGCAAAAGGGCGGAATAAACATCTGCTTTTACGAGAGTGGCGAGCTGCTTGAGCTTGTCGACGGCATGTATCTGCGAAGCTTTTTTGAGCGCGGCATGGACGGGCACAGCTCGGTCTATATGAGCTTTTATAAGAATGGTGATAGCTTTACCTATACAGATAACTCCAAGAGACTCGGTGCGTACGAGCTTGGACAGAACAGCCGCTATATGCTGTTCGGCGCACACGGAAGGAGAAGCGCAGGGGATAAAACCCCTATCCCGACCACTCCCGAAATACTCTTTGCAACAAGAAAAAGCGCGCCTGAGATCGAGGGAGTGCGCGGTCGCCTCGTGGCTAAAGACAGCACGATAGGAGAATTTTCGATAGTGCTCGGATAATGTCAAATCGTCAGCTAAACGCATATCATAATACCAAGACCAAAGCTTTTTGGCGAAGGTATCTAATGAAAGGAAAGCTGACAATGAATAAAACGCTTAAAATTGCCTTTCTCGGCGGAGATCGGCGTCAGCATACTGCCGCCGTCAAGCTTGCGGGCGGCAGATACGGAATATATAGCTATGCTCTCGACGGCGATGGTGTAGGGGAGGTCGCAGACAGACTTGAGGATGCCCTCAGAGGCGCGAGAGCCGTCGTTCTGCCTCTTCCCGTAAGCTCGGACGGTATTGAACTCAATATCCGCAAAAGCTCGGCAGAGAAGCTTTTGCTGTGCGACCTTGCGGATGCTGTTGAGGAAGGCGCGACCGTCATCGGCGGCAAGTTCCCGAGCGTATTCCGCGATAGATTGCTTGCAAGGGGAATAAAATGCTTTGACTATTTCGAGTCCGAAGCATTTCAAATAAAGAATGCGTACACGACTGCCGAGGCGGCACTCTTTGTTGCTATGGAAAAGCTTGAACGGACGGTGCGCGGATCGGATTTCGCGATAACAGGCTACGGGCGGATAGCCAAGCAGCTTGCTTCGCTCCTTATCTCGCTTGGCGGCAGAGTTACCGTCTGCGCGCGCAAGGAGAGCGATCTTGTTTGGGCGGAGCTCCTCGGCTGTCGCACGCTGAAGATCAGCACCGAGGACAAAAACAGCGTCTCTCCTCTTCTTTGGGGCTACGACGTTATTTTTAATACTGTTCCCGCGTGGCTTTTCGACGCGAGTGCACTCGATCACATAGATAAACGCACGCTCCTCATTGAGCTTGCTTCAACCCCGGGAGGTATTGACGTGCTTGCGGCAAAGAGACTGCACTCGAACGTGCTCTGGGCGGCGTCTCTGCCCGGCAAATACGCGCCCGAGAGCGCAGGCGAGCTGATCGCTGATTGCGTTCGTGCGATACTTGAGAGCGAGGTGAGAGTATGATCGGTTTTGCTATGTGCGGCTCGTACTGCACGCACGCGGCGGCGCTCACAGAGCTCAAGGGGCTCGTGGCGGACGGATACGATATATTACCTATAGTCAGCGAGAACGTTGCTACGACCGACACTCGCTTCGGCAGGGCAAGCGAGCTTTTGCAGAGTCTCTCACAGATCTGCGGAAGGGAAGCGATACGCGATATCGTCAGTGCCGAGCCGCTTGGACCGAAGATCGAGCTTGACTCGCTACTGATCTGCCCCTGCACGGGAAATACGCTTGCCAAGATGGCGTCGGGAATAACCGACACGGCTGTCACGATGGCGGCAAAGGCGCATCTGCGGAGCGACAGACCGCTCGTCATCGCACTTGCTTCGAACGACGCTATGTCGGCAAATCTCGGCAATATTGGAAAGCTTCTTAACCGCAAATGCGTGTATTTCGTCCCGATGGTTCAGGACGATCCGAAGAAAAAGCCGCATTCGCTCGTCGCGGATTTCTCGCTTCTGCGCCCGACAATTGACGGCGCGATGCAGGGGAAGCAATATAGAAAGATATTCACTTGATACAGAAAAAGAACCGCGGTTGCCCGCGGTTCTTTTATCTTGAATTAAAGATAAACGTTAAGCTCGTCGATGAGGTTTTTAGCGTATTCCTTGTGTCCCTCGTCGTTGGGGTGTACGTCGTCGGCAAAGAATTTGTCATCGTGTCCCATCATATACTCGCCGTCAACGCAGGGAATATCGTATTCCTCGTAGATGCTCTTGATAAGGTCACGCGCCTCGTCAAAGGTTATAGCCTTCTTGTTGTCGGCATCCTTTCTCCAAAGAGGAGTGATACCTACGATCTTAGCGTCGGGGTAGAGCTCCTTGAGCTTGTTGAGGAAGGCTCTCATATTGTTTTCAATGGTAGCTGCAGTATAACTGCGTGCCCAGTCGTTAGTACCGAAAGCGACCGTAATAAGCTCGGGATCAAACTCGGGAGTGCTGCCGAGTATCTTGTAGTCGAAGATACCGCCGCCAACGCCGTAGATGATACTGTCAGCGTTGTAGTACATCGAGATAAGATGTCCGTAGCCGTTGGAGTCGATCTTTGTGGGCCAAGCCTGAGTGATCGAGTCGCCGATGATAAGGAACTTGCGGTCAAACTTCTGACGCTCGCAGGTCGCGCCGTAGTCGAGCTGTACCATAGAGATAGAACCCACGCCGCCGTTGGGCAGGAAGAGCGTGACTCTGTTCTCGCCCTTGCTTGTGTCAAGCGAGGTAGAGAACACCTGTGAGTTAGCGTTTGTGATCTGAGTTACGTACTTGCCGTTGATATAAAGCTCGTAACGACCTCCCGAAGCCGCCTTGAATGCGAAGGTGGAAGAGTCGGTTGTAAAGTCGAGACGGACACCGGTGGAACCGGTAGCGTTGTTACGCATACCCGAACCCTCGGGGCCGTATGCTTCCATCTGTTCGTCGGTAGCCTTGTAGAAATGTACCGCATTGTCCTTGATCTTGATATTGGGCGAGCCAACCGAGATCTCGATTATCTCATCAAGTGTGAGCCATCTGCTGCCAAATGCCTCGGTGATATTTCCACCGCTCTTTGTCATAGCGTTCTTAAAACCTTTCAATGCTTCATTATATCCGTTGCCCGTGTCGGCATTTATCGCAAGCTTTCCGTACTTTACTGCAGATAAGAACTGCATATCTGCAAGAGGAGCTTCGCCTGCTATCTCTGCGCTGAGTGCGCGGTTGGTCTTGCCTACGAGAATTTCATTTGCGGACTCTGCCGTGCTGTCGTCAACTATCTCAATAGTTTTACCGCACGTGCTCATCAGCCAGTCTGCAAGCTGCTCTGCGGTCTTCTTTTCCGCATCGCTCGCCTTTGCGGGATATACTACCTTGAAGGAGGCAATATCCGTGCCGTCGATGGAGATACTCTTCATTGTATATTCGTCATAGACTTCAAGATACTTTGCTTCGCCCGAATAGACTACCTTGTCGTCTTTGAGCTTAAGCATTGTGAGAACGTATTCCACAGCCGCGATCAAACGAGCCTCGTTGTTTGCGCTGATAGCTATCTTGTTATCCTTATAGATAATTGCAAAGTCGAGATATGTAGTCAGCATTTCCTTAGCCTCTGTCGAGAGTGCTCTGTTGGTGTGACCTACGAGGATTTCAAACGTTCCGTCGTCCTCTGTCTTGTCGTCTGAGGTAAGGGTGCAGAAGCCCATATTGTCGACAGATGCGCCCTTGAGAGTCATAATAGCATCCTGAACCTTGAGAGCAGGCTTTTTGGAGCCGCCCTTTTGGTAGATGACCTTTACCGCGGTCTTGACGGGAGCCTTTTCGGTAGGAGCATCGGTGGGCGCGTCGGTGGGAGTATCGGTGTTTCCGTTGTTGCATCCCGTAAAGCAGAATGCGAGCATAAGAGCCGCTAATGCAAAAGCAAGAAATCTTTTAAGCATAACTTTCTCCTTTGTATAAATTATTCAATAATATCTTTGATCTTATCGTAAAGGTTGTTTGCGTAGTGCTCAAATCCGTCGTTGTTCGGGTGCAGGCAGTTGTCGTCGCCGTAGTAAGCTCTCTCGTGAGGGACAAGATCGATGCCGTCTATAGCGTAGCCGCCGACCGACTCGATGATCTTGGCAAGCTCTGCACGCATATCGTCAAACGTGCCGACTCTGGAGGGATTATTGTCCTTTCTCCAGATAGGAGTGATACCAATGATGATAGCCTCGGGATAAAGCTCAGCAAGCTTGTCGTAGAAGCTTTGTGCGTAAGCCTTGAAGTCATCCATGCTCGCGCGTCCCCAGGACCAATCGTTAGTTCCGTAAGCTACGAGAATGTAGTCGGGAGTGAAGTCTACCTCGGGGTCAAGAGTGTTTGCCTGATAGCAACCGCCCGAGATCGCCTGAATAACGCTGTCCGCGTCAAACATACGTGTTATGCGGTTTGCCCAAGAGAGCGAGTCGGTCGCCGCCGAGTAGCCCTGAGTGATAGAGTCGCCGAGAATGAGGAACTTTCTTGCATACGTGTAGGGGATGAGAGTTGCGCCGTCGTCGATCCTTACCTCGCCGACAGTGGAGTTGACCTGATGGTTGGGGAAGAGAACTGTGATGCGGTTCTGCTCGCCCTCAAGCGTTACGTCAAATTTACCTGTCGAGGAGATCTCCTTGGACTCGCCGTTGATAAAAAGCTCGAACTTGGTGTTCTGTGAAGCTACAAAGTAGAAGGTCGAGGAATTGGTATAGAAATCAAGTCTGATACCGGTCGAGCAAGTAGCCTCGTTGTAGCGGTTGAGCTTGGTCCATTCTTCGATCTGGAAATCCGAGAACTTGTTGAATCTCAGTCCGTTTTCCTGCTCGGTGATGTTGACTGCTCCGAAGGATACTGAACGGATTGCGTCGTAGGAGAGCGAGCTGAACTCGATCTTGTCGTTTGTGATGATTCCTCTACAGGCTCTGATCTTGGATGCGAGAGTCTCGATGAGTCTCTGGTATCCGTTCTCGGCTGCAGGCTCGAGCACAAGTGCGTCACCGTCGAGATATATTCTGTCGTTAAGCACGCCCTCTTCACCCTTACCGAAAACTATCTTGAGGGCTGTCGAGCTATCGGTGGTCGTGGGAAGAGTGGTACCCGTGATAAAGGAAAGCGTGTTGGAAAGCTCGGTCGCAAGAGCCTTTTCGACGTCGGTAGCGTCAGCCGAGAGAACTATACTGTAGTCCTTGAGAGGCTTGCCGTTGATGGTTGCAGAGGCATAGTCGCCCTTGTATACGTCAACGTAGTTCGTGTCGCCCGTGTAGTAAACGTCACCGCTCGTGGAAGCCTTCATATTCTTTACGAAGAATCTTACCGCAGCCTCGAGGCGCGCCTGCGTGTTTGCGAGTATTACTACGTTGCCGTCCTGAAGCGTGATAGTGAAATCGGGATAGTTCTTAAGATTTTCCGCCGCCTTTTCGGTAGCAGGGCGGTTGGTAAGACCGACGAGGATCTCCTTTGCGCCTGCGGCATCGGTGTTGTCCGAGGTCAGCGAATAGTAGGCAGGCTTTGTGAGAGCTATCGGGTCAAGCTCGAGAAGCTTATCGTAGATCTTGAGCGAGATAGCCTTGAGAGCACTGTCGCCGTGAGGATAGACAACTCTGTATCTGTTCTCGCCCGAGAGCAGCAGTCCGTCAATAGTCTCTTCGGTCGCGTTCTGCGAGCCGTTCGTCTCAGCGTCGGTTGCGTTGCCCTCGTCGTCCTTGTTGCAGGAGCAGAAGAGCGAGAGCGAGAGGATAAGTGCGAGTAATAAAATAAGTATCTTTTTCATATCGTTCACCAAATATATTCCTTTAATTGCTTGCAAAGATTTTCAGCATAAACTCCAAATCCAAGTCCGTTGGGATGGAGATAGAGATCCGAGAAGAAGTCGGTCATGTGGGGCGTGAGAGTCTCGCCGTCGATAAGCGTTACGCCGTGCTTGACGATCTCTTCCTTTACCGTCTTGCAGACGTCAACGAAGTAGCCCGCAGGCTTGAGCTCACCCGAGTTGCCTCTCCAGATAGGCGAGAGACCGAAGATCTTCTTGCCTGCGAATTTTTTCGTGATCGCCTCGATGAATGCAGCGGCGTTCGCGCGAAGCTCGTCGTGGCTCTTCTGAATGCCCCAGTCGTTAGTTCCGAATGCGAAGATAACGAAGTCGGGATCGTAGTCGATCGCGTCGTCAAAGATGCTCGGATGGAAGAAAGCACCGCCGACACCCTGGATTACGCTGTCAGCGTTGAAGAAATCCGAAACTCTGTTTGCGTAGGAAAGAGAATCGTAGGTCGAGTTCCAGCCCTGCGTGATCGAGTCACCGATAAAGAAGATCTTGCAGTCAAACTTGTGCGGCACCACCGTCGCGCCGTCGTCGAGCTCAACGTAGGAAAGCACGCCGGGGGTATCGTGAGCAGGGAAGTAGAGAGTCACGCGGTTCTCCTCTCCTGCCTCATTAATATCGTAGGAGAACTCTGTACCCTCGCCGTCCTGCGCTTTGTAGATCTCGCGGAAGGTGCCGTTGATGTAAAGCTCAAATCTTCTGCCCGATGCGACACCGAACGCGAAACGCTTCGAGCTTGTATGGAAGTCGAGTCTGATGCCCGTGGTCGCCTTCGCGTTGTTTCCAAGTCCTTCCCAGAAAGAAGCGAACGCCGCGACCTGCTTATCTGTGCATTTTGCAAAGTGCATTCCGTTTGCATCCTCAAACGAGTGGACGAAACCGAACGTAATGCTCTTTACTTCTTCAAATGAAAGTCTCATAGAGAATAACCTCGCTAAATATAAATATGTAACTACATTTTATCATAAAAATAGCAGTTGTGCAAGCGATTTGGCAAAATAATAAAAAATAATTTTAAATTCGCGATTGAGAAAAAACGAGCAAATGGGGTGATTTTGCGAGATTTCGGGAGATTGTGCATAGGTAAATTAATTTTTTGAAAAAACTTTTAAAAAAGGTATTGACAATTGGATAACTCCGTGGTATAATATGCGAGTATGAAAAATAAACTATATTTTTTGGAGGAGATTGACAATGTCAACCTATATGGCAAAAGTTGAAACGGTTGAGCGCAAGTGGTATGTTATCGACGCTGCAGGCAAGCCCATGGGCCGTGTCGCAGTAGCTGCTGCTAACATCCTTCGCGGTAAGCACCGTCCCGAGTTCACCCCTCACGTAGACTGTGGTGAGTTCGTAATCATCGTAAACGCAGAGAAGGCAGTTCTCACAGGTAAGAAGCTTGAGCAGAAGTACTACCGCCGTCACACCGGTTACATCGGTGGACTCAAGGAAGTACAGTACAAGACCCTTATGGCTACCAAGCCCGCACTCGCAATGGAGCTTGCAGTAAAGGGAATGCTTCCCCACAACTCTATCGGCGCTAAGTCTTTCACAAGACTTAAGGTATTCGCAGGCGCTGAGCACAACCACGCTGCGCAGAAGCCCGTAGCAGTTGAGATTTAAGTAAGGAGGACGCGCAGATGTATACAAGTTCTAAGCCCTACTTCTACGGCACAGGTAGAAGAAAGAAGAGTGTTGCCCGTGTTCGCATAGTTCCCGGCACAGGCGTTATCACCATCAATAAGAAGGACATCGACGAGTATTTCGGTCTTGAGACCCTCAAGCTCATCGTTAACCAGCCCTTCGGTGTTACCGGCACTGCTGGTAAGTTCGATATCATCGCAAACGTAAACGGCGGCGGCCTTTCCGGTCAGGCAGGCGCTATCCGTCACGGTCTTGCAAGAGCTCTCGTACAGGCTGACGAGGCAAACAAGCCCGCTCTTAAGGCAGCAGGCTTCCTCACTCGTGACCCTCGTATGAAGGAGAGAAAGAAGTACGGACTCAAGGGCGCACGTCGTGCACCTCAGTTCTCCAAGAGATAATTTCGACCTTTGGTCGAAACTTCAAAAAGCACTTCGCTACGGCGGAGTGCTTTTTGTTATCTCTTGGATGAACTGAGGTACAATGAAATCTGCCTGTGGCAGAATAAATCCGCTTACGTGGATGAAATCGCTATCGCGATGAAATCCGACTTCGTCGGGTTATGGTGGCAGATTTCATATCACCCGAGGCTTGCCTCGGATTTCATCTGAACGTAGTGAAG
>JAFTKL010000038.1 GCA_017453285.1 Clostridia bacterium
ATCAGTTTTCGATTATTCAATCGGGCTGTTGCATTAAACATTTTAATGAAAATTTATTCATTGTAGGGGTCAAACACGTTTGACCCGCGGGCGATTCGTGAATCGCCCCTACGAAATTTGAATTCAAAAATTGCCCACCTTTGCGTTGGGACAAATAATGATTTTGAAAAAAACTCGAAACTTCAATTTACACCTGTTTAGTATAACATATCGAAAGGAGAGTGTAGTCATGACAGATGAAAAAAAGAAGCTTATAAGAGAACAATTATTTCTCGCCACTGATTTTCAGAAAAAGTGGAACAAATATCTAAAAGCATTCGGCAAAGACATAGACGAGCTTTTTTGTGATGACATTGAGAAAAAAATACGTCTCTCGGAGGGTCTTGAACACTTATCAAACAACAGATTGTCAGATGCTTATCATGTAATACGCCATTTTGAATCTGTTTGTGTAACCGATGTAGACAGACGAATTTTTGACAGACTAATTAAACTTTGCTTGAACGAGGAAGAAATGTCAAAAGCCAAAGTTGGAGATTGGGTAAAGCAAAGCCACGGTGGGTATTATCAGATCATCAAACGCACGACCGATTACGTTGTTATCAAAAGAGCTTTCGACCATAAGTTTATTTATGCGAAACAATCTGTAAACATTGATGGCTTTGCTATTGAACTCACTGACTTAAAAACCTATCAATTTGTTGAAAAAGAAGAACTGCTGGCAATCAAAAACTTTTTTGCAAATAATCCCGATGAAAAAACGGAGTTTTTGCGTTACACCGATACAATACTCTCTTTAAGAGAAGCAATCCTCAAAGCAAATTTCCAAGAAGCCGAGTGGGAGTTCAGACAGTTCAGCTTTTACCGTTGTACGCTTGAAAAGGTGGCATTTATTGTTAATTTGAAAGACTATGGTGATCATATTGGCGTAACCTATGGTTTTACATCTATCGTAGACCAAGACCATTTGAGACATTACGGTGAAGACAACAGTAATATAAAAATACGTTTTCATTCAGTAATAAAAACCGATGAAGATAAAATAGCTGTTGCAAGCGAAGTAAAAAGAGTATATGATACATATTTGAACAGATCGAAAGATGAGATATTGTCCTTGAAAAAAGAGCGACAAAAGCAGTTTTTGCAAAAAATAGCCGATAAAATGAAGCCGCTTGGTTTCAAGAAAAAGGGCGCAAAATGGACAAGACCTTTGGAACGTGATTTTTGCTTGGAATTTGAAGCTCAAAAATCCCAATGGTCTGATGAGTATTATTTCAACGTGTGTGTATATCACAAAGACGTTCAATTTCCGCAATGTTACGGCACACGCCTTAATACTAACGGAAAAGGCATTTACAATTGGCAGTTAATGACGGATGAAGAATTAAATTGTTTGTTAGAAGAAGCAATACAAAATATTTTGATACCGATTATCAATACTCCGCTTGCCGAACTCGGCACACGAAAAGAAATATGGCAAGGTTGCACTTGCCAAAGAAACAAATGCAACACCTGTTGGGTGCAGAAAAATTTATGGGAAGCGAACGAAACAAAATAAATCGATATGTTTGCAAGCACCGCTCAAAAATCAGGGACAAATGATGATTTCAACCTATGATTTTGAAACCTTTTGCTCTCTTGCCCCACGTCGAGTCCGTCGGGTGTCTGACGAGGAAATAAACGATTTTGACCATAAAATGACATAAGTTTTGACAAGGATAATGATAATGAAAAACAGAACATCAGAATTCGATTTGGCTATGGTAACTCGAAAATTTTATTGCCATAAATGCGGTGATAGACTTGCAAGAAATGCTCGCACTCGCACTATCAAGCGAGGTGATCCCGATTACAGAGAGCATTCGAGTTTTGGTACAAAACGAGTTATTGGCGATATCGAGTTAACCGAGTACGATTTTAAATGTTGGACTTGCAATAGAATTATTAACTCGGACGAACAGTATGTAATAGAGAGGGTGCAAAAGATGCTTGGCAAGCATCTTCTGACCGATGAAGAAGTTGCGGAAAACGAAGAAAAAGCAAGAGCCGCTATCGCAAAAAAAAGAAAGACAACCGACATTGTTGTAAAAGCTGTATCAATCACTGTGGCACTTCTCGTTCTATTCCTTTTGATAATAACAAAAGGCGGCACCGACTTTACATTTTACTTTTAATACAAATTTTATGAAAAACGAACATTCACGACTAAAAATATACTTTTTGTAGTTTCCACCCCCGTTTTTGACCGTTTTGAGACCTTTTGGAGTCTTGACCCACGTTGAGAGTGTCGTCCGTCTGACGAGAAAATAACAAATCAAAATAATTTCAGGAGAAAGCTTATGGCCAACACAACCTTCAACCCAAACGGAAGTGAATACATTTCCTCGCTGATCGCGGCGGCGGTATCCGACGGGAGCCGCACGGCGACGGTTTCGGGAAATTGGATAATTGACGAGGCTGTGCGCATCCCGAGCAACTTTACGCTCATTCTCGAGGACTGCCACCTGCGCCTCGCGGACGGCAGTTACACGAATATTTTCGTTAACGAGCATCACGACACCGAGCTTGGCAGAACGGTGGCGGGTCGAGATCGCAATATCGCGATAATCGGCAGAGGCGAGGCTATTCTCGACGGCGGTGAATACAACGGTCTGTCCGAGAGAAATCATTCAAAGGACGGTCTGCCGCCCATCTGGAAGAACAATCTTCTGCTTTTCACGAACGTTGAGGGCTTCAAGATCGAGGGGATCGCTTGCCGCAATCAGCGTTGGTGGGCGTTGAACTTCATCTACTGCGCGCACGGATATATCGGAAATATCGATTTCTGCGCCAGCGACACGGCGATCGACTCGGACGGAAATATATATCACGGACTTCTGCACGCCAGATATGCCGAGGCGCTCGTCAAGAACGCGGACGGCGTGGATCTGCGGCGCGGATGTCACGATATCGTGATAGAAAATATTACGGGATTTACCGAGGACGACACTATCGCTCTGACCGGACTTTACGGCAGACTTGAGAAGCAGTTTGAGGTCGACGGACTTTCGATCGACATCTATAACGTGACGATCAGAAACGTCGCGAGTGCGGCATTCTGCACGAACGTGCGCCTGCTCAATCAGGGAGACGTGAAGCTTCACGACATTCTCATCGACGGAGTGTACGACACCTCTGCCGAGTCGCCCTATATGGATCTCGGAAAGCACACGGTTCGTATCGGAGACGTGAGGCTCTACGGCACGCGCCACGCGACAAAGGAAGAAACATACAACATCACGATCAGAAACGTGCGCTCGAGAGCACCGTACGCGATAGCTCTCGCGGGCGAGATGGACGGACTTGTGATGTATGGAATAGAGTGCTTTGACGGCTCAAAAATGTTGCTTGACAACAGACCGTAAGCACAAAAGGAGAAAAAATGAACGTATTTAAAAAGGATCTTTACCGCTACTACGAAAAAGAACCGTTGAGACACAGACTTTTCAGACCGCTTGAGGTCAAATATATATACGTGATGCGCAAGTGCCAGCAGACTCACTCTCTGCTCAAGCTCTACTACAGACTCAGACTCAAGAGCCTCTCGCGCAAAACGCAGATACAGATACCCTACACGACCGAGATAGGCGAGGGATTTTGCATCGTTCACACGGGCAGTATAGTCGTCAACGGAGCGGCAAAACTCGGCAAGAATATCAATATCGCGCCCGGAGTGACGATAGGGCAGGAGAACCGAGGCAAGAGAAAGGGCGTTCCCACGATTGGAAACTCGGTGTGGCTCGGTACGAATTCTGTGGTGGTAGGAAACGTGACTATCGGCGACGACGTTCTCATCGCGCCGCTTGCTTACGTTAACTTTGACGTGCCCTCGCACTCGGTGGTCGTGGGCAATCCCGGAAGAATAATACCTCGCGAGAACGCGACGGATATGTATATAGAAAGACCGGTATAGGAGGAAAAAGATATTATGATCCATTCGATTTTGATAATAGGACAGTCAAATATGGCAGGACGCGGATTATATGCGGATGCAGCGCCGCTTGACAACAAGGGCGGCAGACTCAAGGTGCTTCGCAACGGCAGATGGCAGAATATGTACCGCCCTGTCAACCCCGACAGACCCTTTTCGGGCACCTGTCTCGTTGAGAGCTTTGCTTCGGCTTACGCAGACGATCACGAGGGCGTTGACGTGGGAGTGATCCCTTGCGCTGACGGCGGAACCTCGCTCGATCAGTGGCAGGAGGGCGGTCTGCTCTTCGATAACGCGATAAACTGCGCGCGCCTCGCTATGCGCACCTCACACCTCGTTGCAATTCTTTGGCATCAGGGTGAGGCAGATTGCTACGAGCCGAAGTATAAATTCTATCTTGAGAAGGTCACGGCTATAATGAGCGCGCTCCGCCGCGAGCTTGAGGCAGAGAATATTCCGCTGATCGTCGGCGCACTTGGGGATTATCTTGTTGAGTTTCCCGACAAAAATCTCGGCAGAAATTATATTTACGTAAACGAGGCGCTCGTGAACTTTGCGGATGCTACGCCCTGCACGGCGTTCGTCTCGGCAGAAGGTCTTGGCTCGAACCCCGACCATCTCCACTTCAACCACGCATCTCTGCAGGAGTTTGGACTTCGCTACTACGCAGAATTTTCTAAGCTCGAGGACAAGGAGCGCGTGTTTGACGAGAAATGCAAGATGAACGATGCCGTCAGAAGTAAGATGGAAGCACTTTGATGGGAGAGACTATGAAAATATGTGTAATACAACCGAGATATTCCTTTGATGAGCGCGAGCTTGACGCTTGCGTACAGGGGCTTTTGGATCAGCTTGATGAGTGTGACGAGAGTATGGATCTGATCCTGCTTCCCGAGTACAGCGACGCGCTTGCCGACGTCAAGGGCGAGGCTAGCTTTTATGGTGCGGTCGATAAATACAATGCGCTCCTTTTGGAGAAGGCGCGCGCGACTGCGAAGAGATGTCGCTCGCTCGTGTTTGTCAACGCGGGCTACGACAGCGGCAAGGGCGTGCGCAACACGACCTACGCGATCGACCGCGAGGGAGAGATCGTCGGCAAGTATTTCAAGGCGCACCCCGCGCCCAGCGAGGTCAAGCGCGACGCTGAGGGCGGTCACGGACTTGACGTTGATTACAGCTACGATTACGCCGAGCCGTATATTCTCGAGCTTGAGGGCATACGCTTTGCATTTCTGACCTGCTACGATTTCTATTTTTATGAGAATTTCGCGCAGATCGCGAGAAAACGCCCCGACGTGATAATCGGTTGCTCGCTTCAGCGCACCGACACCCACGAGGCACTCTCGATCATAAATAAATTTTTGTGCTATAACACCAACGCATATCTCGTTCGCGCGTCTGTCTCGCTCGGCGAGGACTCAAAGTTGTGCGGCTCGAGCTCGGTGATATCCCCCGACGGAACGACTTTGCTTGATATGGGTAGCAAGGTCGGACTTGGCGTGTGCGAGATAGATCCGCACGCGAAATACTACAAGCCCGCAGGGCATATGGGAGAGATGCGCTCGCACTTTGAGTACATCGAAGAGGGGCGCAGACCGTGGCTCTATCGCAACGGCGGCGCGTCGGTAGTGCAGTTTGAAGACGTGATGAAATATCCGAGGCTTTGCGCGCACCGCGGTTTTAACACGGTCGCACCCGAGAACAGTATGGCGGCGTTCGGCGTGGCTGTGGCTCTCGGAGCTGAAGAGATAGAGTTCGACATCTGGTCGACGAGCGACGGAGTTTTGGTCTCCTGCCACGACAGCACGCTTGAGCGCGTGAGCAACGGAGAGGGAAAGATATACGAGCACACCTACGTAGAGCTATGCGAGCTTGATTTCGGTATCAAGCACGGCGAGAAGTTCAAGGGAATGCGCATTCCGACCTTTGAGGAGATACTGCAGAAGTTCGCAGGTCGCGTGATAATGAACATACACGTCAAGATCTGGGATTGCAACTTCGAGAATGATATGATGGAGCAGATCGTCGCGCTTATCAGGCAGTACGACTGCGAGAAGCATATCTATTTTATGACCTCGAGCGACAGAATGATAAAAAAGGTTATGGAGTACGCGCCAGACCTGCGCGTCTGCGTCGGCTGGAACGGAAACAAGGATCCTATGTCGATAGTCGACCGCGCCATAGAGCTTGGCGCGTACAAGGTACAGCTCTTCAAGCCTTATTTCAATCAAGAGAGCGTGGACAAGGCGCACGCGCACGGAATTCTGTGCAACGTATTCTGGGCGGACGATCCCGACGAGGCGCAGAAATATTTAGAGATGGGCATCGACACGGTGCTGACAAACGATTATCTCAGAATTTACAACGCGGTCAAGGATAAGTATCTCGACCGTAAATAAAATATGCACGCACAGAGAGGAGAGAGTATGAAAAAATTTTGCTTTACGGTAGACGACAATATAAGATTTTTGCGCGAGATTGTCGAAGATCGGCCCGAGAGCATCTTCGAGCACCCGTATCTTGCGCTTTATCGGCGCTTGCACGAAAAGTACGGGCTTTGCGTTCAGCTCAATCTCTTCTACGAGTGCGAGGGCTTTGATCTCTCGCGGATGACCGATCGCTATCGGGAAGAATGGAGAGAGTGTGCCGATTGGCTCAAGCTCTCCTTCCACTCGAGGCTCGAGAATGTAAAGCCCTACGAGCGATCGGGCTATGACGAGGTGTTTGCCGACTGCGACACGGTACAGCGCGAGATATTGCGCTTTGCGGGCGAAGAGTCGCTCGCAAAAACTACGACAATACACTACTGCCTTGCGACTCACGAGGGACTCAAGGCGCTCCGCGACTGCGGAGTGCGCGGTCTGCTCGGACTTTACGGAAGCCGAAAAGCTCCGCGCACGTCCTACCAGACCTCAACGCTCTGCGCGGGACTGCTCAGAAGAGGTGACATACTTCACGATGGCGACATCGCGTATGCGGCGATCGACGTCATCCTCAACCTTTTTTCAAGTGAGCAGATAATCAAGGAGCTTGAAGCTCTTTCGGATCGCCCCGAGGTCAAGGTAATGATACACGAGCAGTATTTTTATCCCGACTATCACGCATATCAGCCGGATTTTGCCGACAAGCTCGAGGCAACCTTTGACTATTTGTGTGAGAACGGATTTGAAAGCACGTTCTATCAGAACGTGATATGACGGAGAGATTATGATAGGTGAAGAATACAAGACACTCGTCCGAGACTGTCCGATAGTGGCAGAGCTTGCTGAGGGAAAAGAGGTCTTTTGGATAAACGGGAAAAAGAAGAGCTTTGTCGATGCCATAGCCGACTGCGAGCTTTCGAGTGCCGACGTGCGCGACGCTTCTGCGCGGCTCAAGCGCTTTGCGCCATATTTTATGGCGGCGTTTCCTGAAACGCGCGCGACGGGCGGAATTATCGAGTCGCCGCTCCGCGCAATACCCAAAATGAAGGAAGCACTTGAGATAGAATACAGAGTAGAGATGAACGAGCAGCTTTACATAAAGCTCGACAGCCATCTTGCAGTCTCGGGCTCGATAAAGGCGCGCGGAGGTATCTACGAGGTGCTCTGCGTTGCGGAGCAGATCGCGATGCGCGAGGGAGGACTCAGTCTCGAGGACGACTACTCGGTGCTCCATAGCGAGAAATACCGCGAGATATTCTCAAAATACTCGATCGCCGTGGGATCTACGGGAAACCTCGGGCTCTCGATCGGAATTATGAGCGCAAAGCTCGGATTTCGCGTGACGGTGCATATGTCGGCAGACGCGCGCGAGTGGAAAAAGAAGATGCTTCGCTCAAAGGGAGTGAAGGTAATAGAATACGCAGAGGACTACAGCGTTGCGGTCGAGAACGGACGGCGTGAAGCCGAGAGTGATCCGACCTGCCATTTCGTTGATGACGAGAATTCGCGCACGCTCTTTCTCGGCTACGCGGTGGCGGCGGAGCGACTTGCAGAGCAGCTTTCAAAAGAGGGAATAGAGATATCTGCCGACTATCCTCTCCACGTATATCTGCCCTGCGGTGTGGGCGGCGGACCGGGCGGCGTTGCGTTCGGACTCAAGCTCGCGTTTGGCGACAACGTGCATTGTTATTATGCCGAGCCCACGCACTCGCCGTGTATGACGCTCGGTATGGCGACGGGATTGCACAACAAAATCTCGGTCGGTGACATAGGAATTGACAACAAGACTATCGCCGACGGACTTGCGGTCGGTCGCGCGTCGGGCTTTGTGGGAAGGTTTACAGAGCCGTTTATCGATGGATGTTACACGGTCAAGGACGAGAGACTCAGCGAGCTGCTTGCGATGCTCTGGGATAGCGAGGATATAAGGCTCGAGCCGAGCGCGCTCGCGGGTGTACACGGAGCTGTGCAGAGACGAGACGATCGCGGTCTGCATCTGATATGGGCGACGGGCGGAAGCATGGTGCCCCCTGACGAGCTTAGAAAATATTACAACGAAGGAAAAAGAGTAAAAGGAGAAAAACTATGATCATAACAGACATTATTAAGATCGGAGACCCTCAGATACTTCTGTACGAAGGCAAATACTATTGCTACGCAACGAATTGCGACCATTTCTCGACGGGATTTTCGGTATGGGTAAGCGAGGATCTTGAAAATTGGAGCGACGAGATCCCCTGCTTCAATGCTATAGAGTATTGGGGCAAGTCTCACTTCTGGGCACCCGAGGTGGTCTATCACAACGGCAAATTCGTTATGCACTACACCGCAAAGAGTCGCGAGCTCGACTCTCTGCGACTCGGAGTCGCAGTTTCGGACAGCCCCACGGGTCCGTTCGTCGACGTTCACAACAGACCTATGTTTGATCTCGGCTACGCGACCATCGACGGCTCGGTGCTCAGATGCGAGGAGGGCAATTTCTTCTATTACTCGCGCGACTGCTGTGAGAATATCATCGACGGCATCAAGACGAGCCAGCTCTATTGTGTGCGTATGAACGACGATCTTACCGAGGTCGTCGGCGAGCACGTGCTGGTAAGCACTCCTACCGAGGAATTTGAGAAGAAGTCGCTTGCGATGAAGGTTCCGCACCTTTGGAACGAAGGCCCGTGCGTTATCAAGCTCGGAGACAAGTACGTTATGAACTACTCGGCAAACTGCTACGCGACCAACGACTACGCGATCTGCGTCTCGAGCGCAGACTCGCCTATGGGACCTTTCGTCAAATCGGTCAACAACCCCGTGCTCTCCTGCAGAGAAGATCTTTTTGGCTCGGGACACAATGCGTTCTTTGCAACCAAAGATGGCGAGCTTTACACCTCTTTCCACATTCAGACCAATCCCAGAGAGCCCAGCGGAGACCGCCGCACAGTTATCGGCAAGGTGACCTTCGGCGAGAGGAACGGTCAGATATATCAGACTATTGAGTGATATATTAAATTCAGGAGAATTAAAAATGAAAAACATTGACAAAGCCGTAGAAAAATACAGAGATCTCATACTTGAAGCCGAGAGATATATCTGGGATAATCCCGAGACGGGCTACAAGGAGTATAAGACCTCTGCGTATATGGAAGAAAAGTTTCGCGAGCTCGGCTACGAGCTGACGCTTGCGGACGGAATAACCGGTTTTTATACGGTTATAGATACCGGCAGAGAAGGACCTGAGGTAATGGTGCTCGCCGAGCTCGACTCGGTCATATGCCCGTCTCACCCCGCCGCTGATAAGACCACGGGTGCGGTGCACTCTTGCGGACACAACGCGCAGTGCGCGGCGATGCTCGGAATTGCGGCGGCGCTGAAGGATGAGAGCGTTATCTCAAAGCTTTCGGGAAGAGTACGTCTTTGCGTAGTTCCCGCAGAGGAACTGCTTGAGATCGAATACAGATCCGAGCTCAAAAAGCAGGGAAAGATCAGATATTTCGGCGGCAAGTGCGAATTCCTCAGCCGCGGATATTTCGACGGCGTGGATATCGCGTTTATGGTGCATACCGCCGGCGGTCTCTCGGTCGAGGCCGGCTCTAACGGATGCATCGCGAAGAATATTATCTACAAGGGCGTAGCCGCTCACGCGGGAGGTGCGCCTCAGCACGGCAGAAATGCGCTTTACGCGGCGACCTGCGGCATCAACGCGATCAATGCGATCCGAGAGACCTTCCGCGACAGCGATCACGTAAGAGTTCACCCGATAATAACCCACGGCGGAGATATAGTCAACGCTATTCCCGAGACGGTAAAGATCGAGAGCTACGTGCGCGGAAAGAGCTTCGAGGCGCTCGAGCAGAATAACAAAAAGGTCAACCGCGCGCTCTGCGGTGCGGCACTTTCGATAGGAACGAACGTAGAGATCATAGATATTCCCGGATACTCGCCGCTCACGAACGATCGCGGTATGATGGAGATCGCGCGCGACGCGTCGGTCGGTGTGTTCGAGCAGGAATTTCATATGGGCAGCGGCATCAGCACGGGCAGTACCGATATGGGCGACCTCTCTTGCATTATGCCTGTAGTGCACCCCTATTGCCCGGGTGCGCGCGGAGCGGGACACGGTAACGATTACGAGGTGTACGATCCCGACGCGGCGTGCGTCAGATGCGCAAAGTGGCAGCTCGGAATGCTCAAGCTCCTGCTTGAGAATAGCGCAGAGAGAGCGAAGAAGGTGCTTGCAGAGTTCAAACCGCAGTTTGCGTCAAAGGAGGAGTTCCTTGCGTACAAGGACAGCCTCGACGATTGCGGCGACCGCATAAATTACACCGACACAAAGGCAGAGGTAAGGCTTTGAGATAAATAACCGCTATTTCGCGAAATTTACAAGGTATCTTACGCCTATGGCATATATTTCACAATTTTAGGAGGAAAAAATGAGCGAAAACAAAGAGAAAGGTTCTGGAAAGCAGAAGTTTACGGAATTTATGCACAAAACCGCGGACGCGACAAAAAAAGTGGCAAAGGATGCTTACGATGGAACCAAGGTTATGGCTGAAAAAATAAAAGAGAACAGTGAAAAGCATAAAAAAGAAAGGCTTTCCCCCATTTTCCCCGAAGACTACAATAGTAAAGAGTTTAAAATTCCTAACGTAATAAAAATAGTCGATGATGCGACCCGAAAAAACATAGAGATGTGTCAGGGGGCTATTGGTTGGCTGGCGATGGAGGGCGTCGGAAAGGACACGCAAAAAACAGAGGTGCTTTATCTGTATGACGAGGCACGAGAAATGTGCGGATTGGAGTTTGTACCTTCCTTTAATATAAATGCCATATATTGTATTGACACCTTTGACCTTACGAAAAAAAGATTTATAAAAGCGGATTGTATTTTTAACAAGGCGCAGGAAGAAAAAATGGCTGAGCTTGAAAAGGTTGCCTACAGCCTCGGTGCTAAAAGTTATTCTGTAGATATAGTTTCTACTGAAATAGAGGGAGCTTCTAAAGTGCAGGCGGGAAAGGCCAAAGTTGCGGCAGAAGCAGCTGAATCAAAAACGATGTCTACTAATGCAAGCAAGAAGCATAGCACTGGTCATTCAAGTGCAAGTTTCGAGGGGCACAATTCTCCCGTCGCGCCGTTACTTAAATGGTTTATGTATGATGATACCATAAAAAACCTTATAGAAATGCGTTGCAGTAATCCTGCATCAGTCAAGTCAAGAACGCTTGAATTGTCCGGCGCATCTTCTGCGACGATGAGCAGACAAACGGCCGTAGCAATTGATTGTATGATAAAAGGAGCTAAGGTCAAGAGCAGCTCTAATATGGAAATGCAGGCTAATAGAGAATTGAGCAGTAAGTTGATTTTTAAAATTGAGTTTTAAACTGTTATGGCTTGTTGAGCGAGACAAAAGCCTTCTCCTGCGGGAGAAGGGGGACCGCAGCGAGAAATTTATTTCTCGCGCTTGCGGTGGATGAGGAGTCCGTTTCCATTGTATAACACCTCATCCGTCTTGCTCTCGGCTAAACGCCTCGGCAAGCCACCTTCTCCCACTGGAGAAGGCAAAATTGAGCGCGCTTTAATACCTTCAGAGAAAGGAGACAAATTTAATGAACGAAAACGAAAAAAGACTTTTTGCCGACGTTGCGGCAGAGGATGAGGACTACGTGCGCGTTATGGCGTCGGCTAAACGCTCCGCGCTCTTTATGGGCGTGATCTGGTCGGTATTTGCGATCGTTATGGGAATTATGATGAAGGATCTGTATATGCTCCTTCTGATCTTGGCGATGGCGTTGCTGATGGTAGTATCATTCTTTCGCACCAAGGCACTCTTAAAAAAGAAGCTTGTGATATACCACGACCGCGTCTGCTACAACAACGGCGGTCGCGACGAGCTGCTTGAGCTTTCTCCCGAGGACTATTCCATCGAACTCAAGCTCAAGCCGACGAGGGCGGGCTATGAGATACGTCTCATCTTCCGAGACAAGAGCGAAGAGAAAAAGAAGCTGCTTGAGTATGTTTCCAATTCTCTACGCCTCTCGCCCGAGGAGAACGGCGTGGCTATCTGGCAGACCGATCTTGAACTGCTCGGATGCGAGATCATAGATCCGCAGAGAATTCTCAGACGCTGAGGAGGTAACTATGGGAAAATATGAGCTTTACTTCCTCGGGACCTGCGCCTGCGACTTCTCACCGCGGCTTAAGGACGAGCTTCGCGACTCTTTTGACTCCGACGCGCGCCGCTCATCCGCACTTCTTGTGGGCGAGAGCCTGCTTATCGACTGCGGAATTCACACGCTTGAGTCTCTGCGCATCGCAATTAAGGATACGCGCAAGATCAGCGACATCCTCATCACTCACCTGCACGGCGACCACTATAACGCGGATAATATCCGTGCCATCGCATCAGGCGAGCGCGAGCCGCTGAGGCTTTGGGTAAGAAAGGGCGCGAATATCGGGCAGATAGAGAACGTAGAGATCATAGAGATGGAGCAATTTCGTCGCTATGAGATAGCCGAGGGAATAAGTGTGTGCGGAATGCCCGCAAACCACGATCCGAATGCGCATCCTCAGCATTTTCTGCTGAGCCTTGGAGACAAGAAGCTGTTCTACGGCTGTGACGGCGGATGGATGCTCAACGAGACCTATAATTTTCTGAGAAAATCCGCGATCGATCTCGCGGTGCTTGACGCGACGGTCGGCGACTACGAGGGAGACTTCCGCGCGGCAGAGCACAACAGCATCCCGATGATAAGACTGCTTTTGCCCTCGCTGAGAACTATCGGCGCACTTTCGGATGAGTGCGAGATATATCTTTCGCACATCGCTCCCTCACTTCACGTATCTCACGCAGATACCGTGAAGATCGCCGAGGGCTTTGGCGCAAAGGTAGCGCAGGACGGACTTAAGATTACGATATAAAATAAAGGAGATATAATTATGCTTAACGAAAGATCACTTGACACACTTTGCGCCGCGCTCGCAGACGCGATAGGCGTAGACAGACCCGAGCACGCCGCAGAGCCCAACGCAATACTTTCCGCTTACATAGCCGAGAAGATGGGCGGCGAGAAGGTAGATAGAATATTTATGTACAACCCCGACGCGATCGCGCAGTGGATAGGCGAGAAATACCCCAAGCTTATGCGTGAGGTTCCCGCGATCACCGATATCGCAGTGCCTTTTCAGACTGTAATGCCCTCGGTTACTCCCGTATGCTTCGGCACAATGTACACGGGTGCACAGCCCGCTGTTCACGGAATCACAAAGTATATGAAGCCGGTCATCAAGATCGACACGTTCTTTGATGCACTTATCCGCGCAGGCAAGAAGGTAGCCATCATCGCGGATACCGATTGCAGTATGTCGAGAATATTCCTTGAGAGAGAGATGGATTACTTCATCTACGATTCTCTCGCGGACATCAACGCGAAGACCATCGAGCTTATCCTTGAGGACAAGCACGACGTTATAGTTTCCTACAATACACATTACGACGCTAAGATGCACAAGTACGGTCCTGAGTCTGTTCAGGCGCTGAGCGAGCTCCGCGCAAACTCCGAGCTTTTTGCGATGTTCGTCAGACTTATCGAGAAGCATTGGGGCAACCACGACACTCTTATCGGCTTTGCTATGGACCACGGTTGTCACGAGATCGACGGTGGCTGCGGCTCACACGGACTCGATATGGAGGAGGACCTCAATATCGTACATAACTACAAGGTGATCCGCAAGCATGACTGATTACAGATCGCTCAACGACACTCTGTGCTCGCTCGTGGATGGCGTGCCGCACAGAACAGCAAACCTTGCAAACGCGGCGGCACTGCTCTATTGCAGTCTTGAGGACATAAATTGGGCGGGATTTTATCTGCTTGAGGGAGATACGCTCGTACTCGGTCCGTTCGGAGGCAAGCCTGCCTGCATCGAGATCCCGATGGGGCGCGGCGTTTGCGGAAGTGCCGCGGCAGAGAAGAGAACTCTGCTCGTTCCGAACGTGCACGAATTCGAGGGGCACATCGCCTGCGACTCGGCATCAAACTCCGAGATCGTCATTCCGCTCTTTCGTGACGGCGAGGTCATCGGCGTGCTTGATATCGACAGTCCGCGCTACTCGCGCTTTGACGAGCGTGATCGGGTCGGACTCGAGGAATTTGCAAAAATAATTGAAAAAGCTATATGAGGTAAACAAATGAGATTTACTATCGACCACGATTATCACATACATTCCACGCTCTCGTCCTGCTCAAACGATCCCGCGCAGTCGACCGAGAGAATTCTGCAGTACGCAAAGGACAACGGACTTAAAAAGATCTGCATCACCGATCACTTCTGGGATGAGAAGGTAGAGGGCGCATCGGGCTGGTACGCACCGCAGAACTTTGAGCATATAAGCCGCGCGAAGCCTCTGCCTCAGGCTGACGGAATTGAGTTCTTCTTTGGCTGTGAGACAGATATGGACAAGTTCTTTACCGTCGGTGTCTCGGCAGAGAGATACGACGAGTTTGATTTTATCATTATTCCCACCACGCATCTGCATATGACAGGCTTTACGCTGACTGAGGAGGACGCGCAGAGCGACGCGCGCCGCGCAGAGCTCTGGGTTGAGAGATTTGAGAGATTGCTCGAGCTCGATCTGCCCTTTTACAAGGTCGGTATCGCGCATCTCGCTTGCGGTCTTATAAGACCCAAGGACAGAGCGGCTTTCCTCTCGGTGCTTGACGCGATAGACGAGCGCGATATGCGCAGACTCTTCAGCCGCGCGGCAGAGCTCGGATGCGGAATTGAGCTCAACCACAGCGATATGTCTTTTAAGGACGAGGAGGCAGACAGAGTTCTGCGTATGTTCCGCATAGCAAAGGAATGCGGATGTAAGTTCTATCTCGGCAGCGACGCGCATCACCCCTCGACCTTCGAATCGACCGACCGCATCTTCTCGCGCGCGATAGATCTGCTCGGACTTGAGGAGAGCGACAAGTTCGTCGTCGGTAAATAAGATGAAAATAGTAATTGCAATAGATTCCTTCAAGGGCAGTCTTTCGACATTTGAGTCGGGTAGAGCGGTCAGCGAGGGAATAAAGAGAGTCTTTCCTGATGCTGATACGGTTGTGCGACCGCTCGCGGACGGCGGAGAAGGCACGGTCGAGGCGATAGTTGCGTCGCGCGGCGGCACAGCTTGCCGCCCGAACGTAACAGGACCTCTCGGAGAGTCGGTAGAGGCGACCTACGGAGTGGTGGGCAGAACTGCGGTCATCGAGATGTCGGCGGCGGCAGGTCTTACGCTCGTGCCCGAGGAAAAGCGCGACCCGATGAACACCACGACATACGGCGTTGGCGAGCTGATCCGCCACGCGATAAAGGAAAAGGGCTGTCGGCACTTTTTGATCGGTATCGGCGGAAGTGCGACCAACGACGGCGGTGTCGGAATGCTTGAAGCACTCGGATTTGGCTTTTTCGATGCCGACGGCAGACCTATCGAGCGCGGCGCGCGCGGACTTGAAAAGCTCGCACGCATCACGTCGGACGGAGCTCTTCCCGAGCTCTGCGAGTGCAGATTTGATATCGCATGCGACGTCAAGAACACGCTCTGCGGCGAGAACGGTTGCTCCGCAATATATGCCGCTCAAAAGGGCGCAAGGCCCGAGGATATAACTAAAATGGATGGCTGGCTCTCTGATTACGCAGCTCTCACCGCGGCTCTTACGGGAAAAGATCACGCCTCTGACGAGGGCGCAGGCGCGGCGGGTGGCATGGGCTTTGCCTTCGTATCCTATCTCGACGCGATTCTGCGTTCGGGCATCGAGCTCGTGCTCGAGGCGACCGACCTTGAGTCCGAGATCTGCGACGCGGATATAGTAGTCACGGGCGAGGGCAGGCTTGACTCGCAATCCTGTATGGGAAAAGCACCCGTCGGAGTCGCGAGAGCGGCAAAGAAGCACGGAAAGACCGTGATAGCCTTCGCAGGCGCGGTCAGCCCCGACGCGCGCCTTGCAAATTCGCACGGCATTGACGCGTTCTTCCCGATAGTCCGCCGCCCCGTGACGCTTAGCGAGGCGATGGATAAAAACAATGCGTACGAAAATCTCAGAGATACCGCCGAGCAGGTCTTCAGACTGATAGCAGTATCTGACAATATTACCAAAGCATAAAAAACAAGAGGCAAAAAATGCAAACCCAGGAAAACGTGAAAAAAGGGCGCGAGGGACGCTCTGCGATGGCACTCATCGCGCTCTGCTGGCTGGTGTATAGCTGTTCTTACATAGGAAAGATAAATTACTCCGCCAATATCATTCGCATACAAGAATTCTTCTCAATCGAAAACTACTCCGAGGTCGGACTCGTCAGCACGCTGTTCTTCTTTTCTTACGGCGTGGGGCAGGTGGTCAACGGAATATGGTGCAAGAAATATAATCTCAAGTGGATAATCTTTTTCGCACTTATGCTGTCGGGCACTATCAACCTGATCATTCCGCTACTCCCGATCTTCGAGCCGTACAAATATCTCTGGACGGTTAACGGCTTTACGCTCGCTATACTCTGGCCGAGCCTTATCAGACTTCTTTCCGAGACTCTACCGAGAAAATATATGTCAAAGGCGAGCGTCATTATGGGAACTACGGTCGCGGTAGGTACGTTCTTCGTCTACGGAACGAGCGCGTTCTTTGCTATGTTTACGAACTTCAAGGCGGCATTCTTCACCGCGGCAGTCGTGCTTATCGGCGTTGCGATCGTGTGGATAGTCTTTATCTCGCGCCTTATGGACGCTCAACAGAGAGAGGACGGGGAAGAAGAGAAGGCTGTCGGTAAGACTGTGGGGGCAGATGCAGGCAAGAGCGGCAAGAGGGTAATCTATTTTAGCATCTGCGTGCTCGCATTCTGCGGAATTCTCACCAATCTTATCAAGGACGGACTCGGTACGTGGGTGCCCTCGATACTCAAGGAAAACTACAAGCTTGACGACTCGCTCTCGATCATTCTTGCGCTCGCGCTTCCCGTCGTTGCGATCTTTGGAAACGCGTTTGCGGTGAACGTACACAAGAGGATGGGCGATTTCGTATATCAGTGCGCGCTGATGTTCGCGATCTCGGGCGCGTTTATCGCTGTAGTCATAGCAAGCTTCTCGCTTGACGGCTGGTGGCTCTTGCTCGTCTGCTTTACGGTAGTAACTCTTCTCATCTCGTCCTGCAACAGCCTTATCACCAGCATCTTTCCGCTATTTATGCGCGGCAAGCTCAACTCGGGACTTATGGCAGGCGTGCTCAACGGATTTTCCTACGTCGGAAGCACGCTGAGCACCTACGGACTTGCGCTGATAGCCGACAAGAGCGGCTGGATGGCGGTCTTCTGGACGCTGTTCTGGTGTTGCGTTGCGGTCGTGTGTGCAGCGGTAATATATTTTATTGTAAGAAAATTTGTTTTGCACGCAGGGGCAAAAGAGCCTCGCGAGCAGGACTGAAATAAAGGAGTAATTATGAAAATTCTTTTTATCGGCAACAGCTACACTTTTTATAACGATATGCCCAAAATGCTCGCAGAGCTCGGAGTCGAGAATGGCAAGGAGCTTGAGGTAGACTCAGTAACTCGCGGCGGCAGAAAGCTTTACGAAAATCTTGTGAGCGGCGACGAGTACAACTCGAAGATACTTGAGCTTATAGCCAAGAAGAGCTACGACGTACTTATTCTGCAGGAGCAGAGCTATTTCGCGCTTGTCGACTACGCGGAGTTCGAGCGCGGTGTCAGGGGACTTGTCGAGCTTGTCGGCGCAAAGAGAGTGATCCTTTACGCGACTTGGGGCAGAAAGGCAGGTTGCGACCTGCTCCCAAAGTACGGTTGGAGCAGTGCGGAGATGGGAGAGAAGCTCTTTGCGGCTTATTCTTCTGCGGCAAAGGCTTGCGGTGCTGAGGTCTCGCCCGTAGGACTTTGTTTTAATAAGATAAACGCGATCGGAGACTTTGAGCTTTATCACCCCGATCTTTCACATCCCTCGCGACTCGGAACTGTGATCGGAGTGCTCTGCCACTACAAGAAGATATTCGGCGAGCTTCCCGAGAAGTGCGAGACTCTTGCCCTTAGTGCCGAAGAGAAGCGCGTAGTATTCGACACGGTCGATAACACTTAATATGATGTTTAACATTCTGCCCGAGGATGACGCGGGCGGTGAAAACAGACTTGAGTTTAAGGAGATATTTTTATGATGAACGTGAAATTTACAAGGTGGCTGAGCCTCTTGGCGATCCTTGCGCTCTTGCTTACAGGCTGTCAGATCGCGGATACGCCGACAGAGACCGACACGCCTACAGAAGCTATTACCGACGCGCCGACAGATGCGTCGACCGACGCACCTACCGACAAGCCGACGGACGAGCCGACAGAGCCCGAGCAGAGCGGTGGGCTTGTTATCCCCGCAGAGCCCGAAAAGCCTGCGAGCGACCCGTATGCGAATGTCAGCGCAGAGGAATTCTATATCGGCTACGAGCCTGCAGAGAGCTATTGGGATGCCTACTACAGAACTCAGCACGGCTTTATGTCGGGTAGCATCGAGGCGCAGGATCAGAAGCCTACGATCGCCGACAACAGACCTATGCTCGACGGACTCTATTTGCGCAATACCTCGGCACTCTACTCGAAGGACGGAAACGTGTATTACGTTGTGGATGCCGACGGAGAGATCGTCAACAAGATCTACAAGGGCGCGGCTTACGTGACTCTTGAGGAGGTCGCCGCCTACGTTTTCGCGTTCGGTGACGTTCCCGCAAACTACGTGGCATCGAAGAATGCAAAGCCGACAGAGAGCAAATGGGGCGCGTATCTGCGACTCAACCATTCGTCCTTCAGCGGAAGTACCACGAAGTACCCCTACGAGCCCGAGCTCCCCGACATCAGCGGATGCGGCGGCTCGCTGAGATACTACGAGATAGATATCGGAACTACGGGTACAGACTGCGATCCCGGCTACAGAGCCGCGATATACAACGATGGCTCGCGCATCACTCGCGGAGCGGCAAGAATAGTTTATTCGCGCTTTGATGCAAACGGAGACAATATCATCGACGTCAACGAAAAGTATCTTTTCTATACTTATAACCACTATAACGATTTTCAGGAATACCTCAACTACGAGGGCGGCTGGGGCGAGATGTTCGGTAACATAACGGGCGGCGGTAAGATCTCGAGCAAGACCGATTACAACCCCACTCCTTACGTGCGTGTTGCAAGATGCGCATTCGTCGAGAAATTCGAGTATGCCGAGACGGTTATCCTTGTGGATATCTACTACCTTGACTATCTCTCCAAACGCACTTACGCGTATGCGGCATAAAGAAATGAACAGACTTTTAGTGGTCGACGGGATGAATTTGCTTTTCCAGATGTTCTACGGTATGCCTGCGCGCATCGTCAATGCCGACGGAAAGGCGATACAGGGAACGCTCGGGTTTGTGGGCGCACTGCTCAAGATCCTGCGCGCTATCTCTCCGACACACGTGGCTGTCATCTTTGACGGCGAGTGTGAGAATGAGCGTTGCGATATCGATGAGAATTACAAAGCAAACCGCCCCGACTATTCAAAAATGGCAGAAGAAGAGCTTCCGTTCTCTCAACTGCCCGACGTATATGCCGCGCTCGATCTGCTCGGAATTCGTCATTTCGAGACTACCGTATGTGAGACCGACGATATCATCGCATCCTACGCTCTGCGCTACAGAGAAGAGTGCGAGATCGTGATATCCTCGCAAGACAGCGATTTCTTTCAGCTTATCGATAAGAACGTGTCGGTGCTTCGCTACAGAGGGGATGCGAGCGTCGTCTGCACTCCCGATTACATAAGAGAGAAGCTTTGCATCGAGCCCGCGCTCTATGCCGACTACAAGTCGCTGACGGGAGATAATTCGGATAACATCAAGGGCGCAGAGAAGGTCGGACCGAAGACAGCGGCGGCGCTCGTAAACGAGTTCGGAACTCTTGAGAATATCATCGCGCACGCCCAAGAGATAAAAAAGCCGAGCGTGCGAGAGTCGATATTGCGCGACAGCGAGCGACTTTTGAAAAATTACTCGCTCATAGGCCTCTCGGATAGCGCGACACTTCCGTTTGAGCTTTGCGAGCTTGAGTATTCCTATAGCGGAATCAGCACCACAGAGGTGCTTCGCGGTATAGGGCTTAAATAAAAATATGGAGGAAAATAATATGATAAGACTTGGAATATCAATATACGGTGTTTCACGCAAGATCCGCACGGGCGAGCTGAGCCCGATCGAAGCCTTTGAGAAGATATGCAATATGGGAGCAGAGGTAGTCGAGCTTGTGCCCTTTGGCTTCAATCTCGTCGAGACTCCCGAGCTCAGAAAGCCCTTTAAAGAGGCAAGCGCGCGACTCGGTGTGCCGATAGGGAACTATTCGCTCAACGCAAATTTCCTGATGCTCACTCCCGAGCAGTACAGCGCGGAGATCTGCCGCGTAAAGAAGCATATAGATATGGTGTCGGATATGGAGATACCGACCATCCGCGTCGACTCGGCGGCATTCTCGCGCCCGATGTCAGAGAACACTATCGAGAAGTTCGAGGAGGAGCTTCCGCTGATAGTCGAGACCTACGAGACTCTCTGCGACTACGCAAAGCCGCTCGGAATTACCGTGCTTCTTGAAAATCACGGCTTCCACGCAAACGGCTCGGAGCGTGTGCGCCAGATACTTACGAGTGTCAAGCGTGACAACTTCGGTCATCAGCTCGACGTCGGAAACTACACCTGCGTTGACGATATCCCCGAGATCGCGGCAAAGAAGATGATCAAATTCGCAAAGACCATTCATATGAAGGACTTTTATCTGCGCCCCGCGCACAGAGATCCGGGCGGCGCGGTAGAATTCAGCTGTGAGAACTCCTGGTTCCGCTCGGTCAACGGCACGTTTTTGCGCGGTTCTATTCTCGCGCAGGGCGACATAGACATCTGGGACGTTATGAAGACCGTGAAATATTCGGGCTTTGACGGAGATATCTACCTTGAGTACGAGGGAATGGAGGAGTGTGAGTACGGCACGCACGTCTCTTTCGCTAATATGAAGAGAATTTTCGGGGAAGTGTAAAAGGTTATCAAGTAGATACTTTTTACTATTTTGCACGAGTTGTATATTATAAAGATACTACTCGGAGCAGAGAGAAAAAAGCAAGCTCAAAGCAAATGACCTCTCAGGCGTCTACGCCGCCAGCTCTCCTAAAAGGAGAGCCTTGGGGTACACTGATCTCTGTAGTAGCGCAGTTTTCTAAGTGGATATTGGGATCACAAGTCACTCAAAGCCTCGCCCCTCGGGAGAGGTGGACGCGTATGCGGACGGAGAGGGAGTTTATAAGCAAATGGAAATTGGTAGTTTTGGACAATTTTTACATTATTTTTGCAAATGAAGCGCTTAGAATAACTGAAAAAGATTGAATTTTGCGCTCCCTTGTGATATAATATTCTGAGTGAGAAATTTTTGAAGGAGCTTTTTGTATGAAAGACAAGACTCAAGACAAAAAAATAAAAAGCTCCAGACTTTATGAGGAGCTTTACGAGATAAAAATACTGCTTCGCTCGATACCTGCAAGCGTGGTGACTCTCTTTGTTGTCAGCGTGGTGTGTATGAACCTGCTTGCAAACAAAACTCTGCTGCAGCTCGATTGGATCGCGCTCGACGGCGGAATTCTGATCTCCTGGCTCTCGTTTATGTGTATGGACATCATCACCAAGCACTTCGGACCAAAGGCATCCAACAGCATCACGGTGCTTGCCGTGATGATAAACCTGCTGACCTGCCTTATCTTCTTCGTCGCAAGCGCGATACCCTCGAACGCAGGGGATTTTAGCGCGTTCGACTCGATATTCGGCGGTACGTGGTTCATTCTCGTCGGCAGTACGGTGGCGTTTTTAGCCTCGGGACTGATCAACAACTCGCTCAATTGGATGATCGGCAAGAGCATCCGCAGAAAGCCCGACGGCAAGCTTGCGTATGCGCTGAGGACGTATATTTCGACCTTTATCGGTCAGTTTCTCGACAATTTTATCTTCTCGATCATCGTTTTCGTCTTTTTCGCGCCGATCTTCTGGGACGGATTTCATTGGACGATCCTGCAGTGCGCGACCTGCGCGCTGACGGGTGCTGTCGCGGAGCTTTTGATGGAGATCGCGTTCTCGCCCTTCGGCTACCGCATCACTAAGAGATGGCAGGCAGAGAAGGTGGGAGAGGAATATCTTGAGCATATAAGGAGAGATAAGTAATGAAAATATTGATCACCGGAACAGCGCAGGGAATTGGCAGAGCGATCGCGCTCAAGTTCCTTGAAGAAGGACACACGGTATACGGCATCGACCGCAAGGAGAGCAGCATATCGCACGAGAGCTACACTCATTTTCTCTGCGACGTGCGCGACCGTGAGAGACTCCCCGAGCTTGATGGAGTCGAGATACTTATAAACAATGCAGGCACGCAGAACGAGGAGGATATAGACATCAACCTCAAGGCTCTTATCGGCATTACAGAGAAGTACGCAATTCAGCAAAAGATCAGATCGGTGCTGAACATCGGCTCTGCGAGTGCGCACACGGGCGCGGAATTTCCCGAATACTGCGCGAGCAAGGGCGGAGTTCTTGCGTACACCAAGAACGTCGCTATGCGCGTAGCTCAATTTGGCGCGACATGCAACAGTCTTGACCCGGGCGGCGTGCTGACACCGCTCAACGAGTGCGTTATGAACGATCCTAAGCTCTGGGCAGAGATAATGAACGAGACCCCCCTGCGTCGCTGGGCAACTCCCGAGGAGATGGCAGATTGGGCATATTTCCTGACGGTCACAAACAAATTCTGCACGGGGCAGAGCATCCTCGTCGACGGCGGCGAAGCGATAAACTATCATTTCGTTTGGAAAGAATAAAAAATACGGTACGCGCCGCGTACCGTATTTTTATTTACTTGGAGATTACTTCAACCTTCTCGATAACGATAGGAGATCTCGGAACGTCCTGCATATACCAGCCGTAAGAACCGGTCTTTGCGTCTGCGATCGCGTCGAGCACGTCAAATCCGTCGGTCAGCTTGCCAAATCCTGCGTACTGAGCGTCAAGATGGGGAGCGTCCTTGTGCATTACGAAGAACTGCGAGGATGCGGAATCGGGGTCGCTCGTGCGAGCCATCGAGAGCACGCCGCGGGTGTGCTTGAGGTCGTTCTGCATAAAGCCGTTAGCCTTGAACTCGCCCTTGATCGACTCGGTCTCCTTGTGCTCCATCTGTTCGGTGTAGCCGCCGCCCTGGATCATAAAGCCCTTGATAACGCGGTGGAATATAAGACCCTCAAAGAAGCCCTCCTCGCAAAGCTTTACAAAGTTTGCAACCGTCTTGGGTGCCTTCTCGGGATAAAGCTCAGCGGTCATAGTGCCGAGGTCGCGAATTGTGAATTTGATTACGGGATTAGTCATTTTTTGTCTTCCTTTACATTATTATAAATTATTTTCATCAAGTTTGTAAGCCGCTCTGAATAGCTCCTCGATGCGCTCGCGCCGTCCGCCGAGCCAGAGCCAGCCGAAAAGAGTCTCCATTCCGGTAGCCGAGCGGTATTCTGACACAGTCGCCGCCCTTGGCGTGTTTGTGTGTCCGACGTTTCTGCCGCGCTTGAACACGGCTTCCTCCTCCTCGTCAAGAAGGGGGAGAATATTTTTCATCGCCTCTGCCTGTTTTGGAGCGCGGACGAAGTCGAGAGCCGCCTTGTTGAGCTTTGCCGAGGACGAAAGCCCGAGCTCGCGCACGAGATACTCGCGCACGCAGATCTCAAGTGCGCAGTCGCCGAGATACGCGAGCGATGCGCTGGAATAAGAATTGAGTGAAGAGTCCATAGTGCCTCCGTCAGAATTTTACTCTTGTGACCGATCGGACCTTGCCGCTCGAGGTGTCAAGATCGAACAGCGCGCCCTGCGCCTCGATCCTGCCGCCTGCGACTGTGAGGCGCGTGCCGATCTTGGTGCGGCAACGCTGGATCACGGTCTCTGCGTCAGCTCCGATGACTCCGTCGCAAGGTCCTGTCATTCCGAGGTCGGTGATATATCCGCTGCCATTGGGGAGCACCTGCTCATCAGCCGTTTGAACGTGTGTATGCGTTCCGAACATCACCGCGATCCTGCCGTCGAAGTAACGCGCAAGCGCGATCTTCTCGGAGGTCGACTCCGCGTGAATGTCGAGAATTGCGAAATCGTAACTGCCGACCTCGCGCTCAAGTATGCGGTCAACGGTAGCAAAAGGGCAGGCGAGCGACTCCATAAGAGCCGTGCCCATGATATTTATGCCGAGTATCCTCCAGCCGTCGATGTTGAGCAGCGTGTATCCTCCGCCGGGTGCGAGGGGAGGGTAGTTTGCAGGACGGATGATGTTCTGCGAGTCCGAGAGCATAGTAAATATTTCCTTTTTGCTGAACGCGTGGTTGCCGAGCGTGATGAGATCAGCACCGCTGTCAAGAAGTGTTTCTGCGTCGTGCAGACCGATGCCGTAGATATCAGCCGCGTTCTCGCCGTTTATCACGACGAAGTCAGCTCCCAACTCGCGTCGCTTCTCCCAAAGATTTTTCTGTATATGCTCGACTCCCTTATAGCCAAGCACGTCGCCAAGTGCGAGAATTTTCATATTATTATATTGCCTTTCTATCAGCCGAGAGAGCCGCACTTGTGCGCAAACTCGGAGGGGGTCATATCTGTAAGGCTCTTGAAAACCTTGCAGAAGTAGGATGCGTTTGCAAAGCCGACCGCTACCGCGATCTCCTCAACGCTCGCACCGGTATTGAGCAGAAGTTCTTTAGCCTTTTCCACGCGGTAGAGCTGAATGTAGCGAGCGGGCGGCATATTGAATACCGCAAGGAATATGTTTCTGTAATAGGTCTCGCCGATACCCGACATCTCTGCAAGCATAGGCGTGTAGAGATCCTGACGCGCGAAGTTTGCTTCAATATATTTTACCGACGCGTGAATAAGTCCGTACTTGCCCGCGAGCGAGTGGTTGTACGCGTGAACGGTCGAGATCTGCGTGATGAGGTTGTAGAGCTCGGAGAAGCATTTGGAAAAGTACGCAGGACCGCGAAGTCCGAAGTACTGCAAAAGGCTCTTTGCCTGCTTTTGTATATTTTTGTCGCCCGTCGTAACGTACTCGCATATTCCGCCGCCCTCAAGCTCACGCTCGAGCTGTGAGTCGGCAACGTCGAACTCGACCACCGTGCACTCGCCCGCCTTGTCGACCGTCATCGAGTAGGGCGTGCCCTTCGCGATGAAGAGTACCTTTTCTGCAGTAGCCGAATATTCGTGCTTTCCTACCTTATAAGTAGAGCGTCCGCTCTTGCGGATAACGAGCGCACAGTGCGGCGCGACCGTCTCGGTCTGCGCTCCTGTTTTGTGGCTCGTGCGGCGCACGTCGGAAAGGGAATAGAGTATAAGAGTCGATATGTCGAAATTTTTTACCATTAAAATTGTCCCCGCTTTCACTAAAAATTTTCAACACAATATAAATTTCAACAATAAAAAAGCATTAAACGGGATCTCTTGCGAGATCCCGTTTAATATTGTAGCATACAACACACGACTTGTCAAGAAAATTCGACTTTTTTCTTGCGTTGAAAATTACAATTTTTTATTTATCCGAGCCACCGAAACGCTTGATCGCCTCGAATGAAGCATCGCTGATTATGTGCTCCATCTTGCACGCATCCTCAGCGGCGGTCTCGTCGTCGACTCCGAGGCTCTTGAGAAACTCGGTGATGATTGTGTGTCGCTCGAAGATCTTCTCTGCGTGCTCGCGTCCTGCGTCGGTGAGTGTGATAAATCCCGAGCGGTCGACGTTGATATAGCCGTCCTTTTTGAGAATTCCGATAGCGCGGCTGACGCTCGGCTTTGAGTAGCCCATATGCTCGCTGACGTCGATGGAGCGTACACTGCCACCGTTCTGAGAAAGCACGTATATGGTCTCGAGATACATCTCGCCCGATTCCTGAATTGACATTTCCACTCCTCCTTTGCCTTTTTGTTAATTATAACACAAATTGCGAGCTTTGTAAAGGGATTTAAAAATCTTCTCGCGCCTTTTTTGAAAAATCTGCACGGAGTTGTGAAAAATAAACAAAAAGAACAACGAAAATTTGGCTAAATTTCGAGAGAGGCGATAAATTTTCAAAAAAACAGATTTTTTTGAAAATTTCCTCTTGACAAAACGGGAAATTGCAGGTATAATAATGTCAGTTAGCATATGCTAACTCAAAAAAGAAACCTCCGTATATATCTCCATATATACCACCATATTTGTTTGCATCTCCCTCGGGGCAACCGTTGCTTCGGCAGACTTCGCTATAGCCATGATAGGAAGAAGGGAACACCTC
>JAFTKL010000039.1 GCA_017453285.1 Clostridia bacterium
ATAATGATCTGCTGAAGCGCGTCGGACACGTCCTCACCTGAATTTGCCTTGACGTAATCTGTAACGAGCACGAACGGGCTTGCGAATTCATTAGTCATAATAACTCTCCTTATATTTAATAGTATAAGTCAAAGACAGATCAGGGATGAAGGACCTTGCCTACGAGATCGTTCTGATAGCACTTGTCGGGAGCCTGATCCTCGTTGAAGAAGGGATTTTCGATAACACCGTAGCCGCCCTCAGCACCTACGAGGAAGTTTGTATCCTTAGCGTCGCCGCGGAGAGTAACCTTGCAGTTGGAGAGGAGAGAATTGAACTTTCCGCCTGCCTTGAAGCCGATCTCGCCGCCCTCAAGAGTCTTCCACCAGAAGCAGAAGCAGTTGTGGCAGATAGAGCGAACGTTGTCTGCAAAGTAGAAGCCTGTGCAGTACTGATCACTGTAGCAGAAGTCGTACCAGTTCTCCCAGCTAAGATCGCAGAATGCGATACTGTCGGTGTAGTGATCCCAACCGGAAGCAAGGCTGTAGAGCGGGTGGATGTTGCGCAGATAGTTTCCGCCCTTGAGGAGCTTAACGCCGATCTGAACGCGTGCAATTCTCATATTCGTAAAGGTGTTGTCCATACCCTCGATCAGCAGACCGATAGAGTCTACAGTGCCGCGACCAACGATGTTTACGTTGCAGATGTCGCAGTCAGCAGAGCCCGAGTTTGCGCCCCACTTAACGTGCAGACCGACCTTGGTGTGCTTGATGGAAACGTTCTCAACTCTGGTCTCACGTCCGCTGTCGATGGATACGCCGTTAGCAACGTTGTTACCGTCGATGATACCGCCCGAAAGGTAGTAGTTGCTTCCGTTGACCATTATAGTATTGAAGGGCTCAGCCGCACCGAGACGGATGAGAGCCTCATCGCTGTCCCAGCAATCCATAGCCTTGATAACTGCGAAGTTAGAGAGCTGAAGAGATACTGCATGCTCGGGGTTAGCGGGAGTGCAGATCGGCTTGGAGAGAAGATATTCTCCGTCGGGGAAGTAAAGAACGCGGCGGGGATTGTTCAGGATGAGCTCCTGAAGAGCGTCGGATACGTCCTCGCCCGTATTTGCCTTAACGTAATCGGTAACTAATACGAATGCGTCTCTTGTAAAATCGTTATTCATAATAATTCTCCTTGTCGTTTTCGGAGCTTTGCTCCGTTTAGTAGATTATACCATATCGAACTCTTTATGTCAATTAAATCAAACAAAAAAACTCCGATTGTTTCGGAGTTTTTATGCGAAATAAATAATTAAAATCCAAGTATGCCGAGAAGCTCGTATCTGAGTGCACGAGTGAAATTGCTGGGGCCCGAGATAAGCAGGACGGTGTCATTTGAAAGAGAAGAAAGCGCGGATTTTGCCGTCGCCTTGACGGTCTTTGAGAGGGTGAGAGGAATGCTCACCTCGCCTCGCTCTTCCTCGCCGACAGACTCAAGTGCAAGTGCCGATATCGAGCCGACGTCGTATCCGCGACGTGTGAGTGCCTCGATATAGTAGGGAATAAGCTCGCCGTCGGGCAGACAGAGCTTTATTTTCGTGCCGGTGATCTCCTTGAAGTCGGCAAGCGAGTCACATACCGCCTCGATAGCGATCGGCGTGTGCGTGCTGTCTGCGATTATCGTGGGCGAGATCGAGAGTATCTCGAACTTGCAGGGCGCGCTGACCGCAGAGAGTCCCTCGCATATGTGTTCTTTCGTGATGCTATATCCGAGTCTTATCAGCATCTCCGCGCTCTCGATAGCCACAAGCGCGTTGACCGTCTGGAATTTACCGCAAACGCGAAGAGAATAACTCGTACCTTTATATGAAAAATCCGTGCCGCGAAGCGTCAGCCGCTCGATCTCGATCTTGTTCTTTGCGGCGATCGTGAGTCTGCAGTTGACAGCCGAGCAGGTGTCGGCGATCACCTTGTACGCGTCGGTATTCTGTGGCGCGCTTATTATCTCACGGACTCCGCGGCAGATGTAAGAGCGGATCTTGTATATATCCTGTCTATCTCTGTCCTCGTTCGGAATAGTGCCGCAGATGATCGCTGCAAATGGAGCGGGCAAAAAGCGTGAGGGGTCTTCACCGTTGTGATCGCTCTCTATCATACAAACGCTGCACTTGTGAGCGCAGAATGCAAGAAGAGCCACGCAGAGAAGTATCTCGTGTGCTGTCGGGCAGAATACAGATGTATCGTCATCCTCGTTGGCGGAATTTATCATAGTGACCGCATCTTTTACTGCGGATACGTATTCGACAGTCTCGTCCATACTTATCGGTTCGCCGCCAATACGTATGTTTTCGCGGATCTCGGAATAGATCGGCATGGAGAGACAGCCGCTGAGAATTCCCGCCTTGCCCAGAATTGAGATGATCATTCTCGCACATACCGTCTTGCCGTTGCTACCTGCAAGGCGGATGTATTTTATCTTTTTCTGCGGATTGCCGAGCGCGTTGCACAGCATAAGTATGCGCTCCGAGGCTGACTCAGCCTTTGGCGCGACGTTCGGCGCGTTTTTGATATATTTTATGGCATTGTGATATGTCATATAGCTTCCTTTTCAGATCTTTATAGGAATATCAGAAGTGAAACGCAGATAGATCGCCTTCGCCGCACAGAAATCTTTTAGCGGCAAGATATCTTTCTTTAGCTTTACGCGCCTCTGCGGAATGCTCGTCGAAATTCTTCTTACGGAAGGCGCGGAGCATAACGTTCTTTGGCGTCTCGTTGGGATCTATCAGCTCGACCGTGGACGTCGCATAGCCTTGCGACTCAAGTCTGCAAAGCCTGAGTGCGTCGGTCGCCGCATCGCACAGCTTTTGACGAAGCATAGAATGCTCTGTGATAAACGAGAGAGCTTCGCAGTTGATGTTGTGATTGAGCTCGTGGTGACAGCAGGGAGTCGAGAGAATAACGTCTGTGCGCCACTCGGCAGCCTTCATAAGCACAATATCTGTTGCGATATCGCACGCGTGCAGAGATATAACGAGAGAGGGAAGCACATCGGGGGAATAGTCGTTTATATCCATACATATAAACTCAAGTCCGTCAAAGCCGAGAGCCTTCGCGGTCTTGTTGCAGTGCTCGACCATGTCGGGTTTGAGATCGACTCCGCTCATGCAGACCTTCATTTTTCTCACGTTTGCAAAATAGTGATACGCGGCAAACGAGAGATAGCTCTTTCCGCAACAGAGATCGCAGATGCGTATCTCGTCGCGCGGCAGCTTGTCCTCTGCATCGCGGATTATCTCAAGAAAGCGGTTGATCTGCCTGAACTTCGATTGCTTTTTGTCGTAGACTCTGCCGTTCGCGTCGGCAACGCCAAGCTCGTAAAGAAATGGCTCGCTACCGTCGAGGATATATTGCTTTTTGCGGTTGTTGTCTTCAATATTCGAGCCGACTGCCGACAGGTCAGCACTGCCGATAAGCGCGCGCACCTTCTTGTCGCCAAGCACGACGGACTTGCCAGACGAAGAACATCTGTACTCGCACTCCGCACCCTCGCAAATGAGATTGATCTGCGAATAAGCGCAAGCGAACTCACAGAGCGCGTCGACATCGGTAGACTCGAGCAGAAAGTTCTTGTGCGTGACCTTGTTGTCCTTGTGGAAAAGCTCAGCCTGGAGTGCCGCCTTGCCGCCGATCGCTCTGATCGTCAGCACCGAGCGCAAAAACGTCTTGTCGGCAGGCTTTGAGAGCACGGCTTTCTTGAGCTTGCGCGCGCTTGCCGAGCAAAGCATCAGTTCGCATATCTTAAAAAGATTTTCGTTTCTTTCCATTTATTATTTACCTTCGGTACCGCTCTCTTCGGGAGCCTTTACACTCTTCTTGAAGGAGAACTTGCTCTCCTTGCCCTGCATAAGTCTCTTGATGTTTGCCCAGTGCTTGACTACGACGAGAACTGCGATGATGATCGCAAATACTGCGTAGGGAGTAGCCTGACCGGTGAAGAAGTGGTTTATTCTGTCAAGAAGAATGGGGTAGAGCATAACGCAGATCACAGATCCGAGGGATATGTATCTGGTAAAGAGTACTATGATCACAAAGAGGACGATGAGAATAGCAAAAACGATCGGGTCGCACATAAGGATCGCGATCGCCGTGGTGACTACGCCCTTACCTCCCTTGAAACCGTAGAAAGCGGGGAAGATGTGACCGCAGATGCAGAAAAGACCTGCAAGATACGAGCCGAGGTGACCGAGAAGAGCGTATCCGATAAGGCAGGCAACCACGGCCTTGAGCGCGTCGCCAAGCAGAGTAAGACCTGCCGCCTTCTTACCGTAGGTGCGCATCATATTAGTCATACCCGCGTTTTTACTACCGTGATCGCGGATGTCCTGCTTATATTTCTTACCCGAGATGATGATAGCAAAGTTGATGCTTCCCAGAAGATAGGCCGCAACTATCGTGACTATAGCCGCGATGATGATAATTGCCATATTGGAAGAGTCGGAAATCGGGAAATAGTGACCGATAAAGCCGTTAGCCAAAAATTCATTGAACGTCATTGTTGTTTCCTCCTGACACTTGTGTCTTGTTTTCAAAAAGTTCTTTGCCCGATATAAGATCGGGATCTATAAACTGACCGTTGAGAGAGCAGAGCAGAAGCACACCGCTATCCTCAAGAAAAATACTGCTACCGCATTTGCCGAGTGCCTCGCCTTTTGCAAGAACATCACCCGTCGCACAGTCGATGCTGCTGAGGTGACAATACCACGTGGCAAGCCCCATTCCGTGATCGACTACCACGAAGTTTCCGAGATGCAGAAGATATCCGGTATATATCACGCGACCGATGTTGAGCGCGCCAACGTTTGCATCATTTAGCGACGTTACGTAATCGACTCCGAATGCAGAAAAATTCTCGTTAAGCTCCTCGCCTATGATAAAGCGATCGCCGTAGGAATACCCGCGCGTAAGCTCGTTGTCAAACGAAGCAAATTCACCGCGGAAGAGAGCTGCTGACGTATTCTTGGGCTCGATACTTGTCATAACTCTCTTGATATCGTCGAGAGCAGCGTCCGAGATCGCATTGTTTATGACCTTCTTGCTCTTTGTGAGAGTTATAACGTTCTTTTCGGGGAAGTTTAGAACAGTAACGGAAAATTCTTTGGTTGCTGCACCGCTTGAGAGTGTAAAGCGTATCTCGCCCTCAGGTGTCCCGTAGGGAATAGGCAGGAACGCGTGTGCGTTGCCGTCGGAATATGAGAATATCGGAGTTATAGATTCGATCACTTTTTGCGCAGTGATCTCGTTGATCTGCTCATCCACGGCGCTTTTTTCGCTGACAGTGGAATATATCACCTTTGATCCTTGTTCGATATCAAAGCCGGAAAGAGTAATGAATTCACCGGGACGTACAACGCTCGCACTGATGTCAAAGCTCGCGTAATTTTTGCACACAACGTCGAAACTGTAATCCAGGAAACCATACGCAGAGAGCTCGTCTCTGCGCGCCCAGCTTGCTGTGATATCAATGTGTAACAGAGACCCCGCGGTTGCGGTGATATATGAAAGCCTGTCGAGATCGCCTTCATAGATAAGTACGCCATCACTGTCAGTAACGGATACAGAACAAACATCGGGCAGCCTTGAGAACCCAAGCGAGATACTTCCACTCATCTCAAACCTTTGTGTCCTCGAGACAGTATCTATCTCAGAAGCTCGCTTCATCTCGCCGTCATGCCTCTTATAGTGCCAATACGTGTTGCGCGGAAGTATCGTATCACCCTGCTTTGTTGTAAGCGTAGGAGGAGTTGATTCAGGGTATGCCGCTTCGGAATATCCCGAATTCAAGAAATCCTCGTAGTGTTTCTCCGAAACCCCGAAATACTTTTCACCTTGGGAGAGATAGCTCGTACTCGGAGAAGAAGAAAAATAACAGTCGTAGTCGACAGTATTGTCACCGTAGTCGATAAAGATACGGTAATTCGGCTCGCTTGATGTATTATTGGGTATAGTGCTTAGCTCGTTTCCTGCGTTGAGCGATGTGAGTAGATTAACAAGAAATGATCCTTCAACCTGGCTTTCGGTGACTGTCTCGGTTGCAAGGATTTTGTTTTCCTTATTATATAATGTCACAGATACGTCGTGGGCATCAAAAAGCTTATCCTCTTTAAAATAAACGTGCCATACCGCAAGAATAGTCGGAATGAGTATAGCAAGAAGGCAGGGAATCGCTATCAGCGGAGCGTATCTGAATGAACGCTTCTGCCGCATATTGTTTATGAAGTCCGCAAAGAACTTTTTTATATCCTTGAACAAGATCTCGCCTCCTTTTACGTACAGCTCGTCATAATATACCAAATTATATTATACAACAAGAAAGCGATTTGGTCAAGAGTTTTTTTACACTTAACTTATATCATATGTAATTCCATAGCTTTTTGCATATCTTTGTGCAAAAGAATCACGCGAACAGCGTATAACGAATGAGCTTGATGCGCCGTCAAATGCACCGTAGCCGATCGAACTTACCGTGTCGGGAATGCTGACCGAGACGAGCGACGGACAGCCCTTGAAGGCAAACCAATCTATCTTTTCTATTCCACTCGAGATCACAATGCTCTCTACACTCGCTGATGAGAGCGCATCACTGCCGATAGAGTAGACCTTGTAGCCGTCGATCAGATAAGGAATAACGATGTTCTTCTCATCACTCTCGATCTGTGTGATGCACGCCATCCCGTCGACCACCGTGTATTTAAAGGGATCTTCCTCGTCTTTTGCATCCGTCTCGGTCTCCTTATCGCTCTGCTTCTCGCTTTTCAGCTTCTCGATCTCGGCACGAAGCTCGGCAATCTCTTTTTTGCTTTGAGCGTCGGATAGCTGATGATCCTGCAACAGCGCACGTATCTGCGCCTCAAGAGCGCGTATCTGCGCGTCTGCGTCACCTGCGGGAGCTGTCGCGCTCGGTGTTTCGGTACTGTCGGACGGGGTGGAGTCGGGTATCCATGCGCAAGCCGAGAGAAGTGCGGAGAGCACTACCACCGCCGACAATATAATAATGATAGCTTTTTTCTTTTTCATAGAATTTTCCTCCATAATTTGATCGGCAGATTAAAACTGCCGTTACATTAGAATACCATATACCTATGCTAAAAAACGGTAGAAGTGTGTCGAAAAGAATATTTCAAAAAAATAAAAAAATTTGTAAAAAAGTTATTGACATTTGAAGACAAATGTTGTATAATATACAAGCCGCGTTTTTGAGGGCCATTAGCTCAGTTGGTTAGAGCAACCGGCTCATAACCGGTCGGTCCGGGGTTCGAGTCCCTGATGGCCCACCAAGCCTTCACCTCGGTGAAGGCTTACCCAAAGCGGCACACCCGAAAGCCCCGAAAAAAACTTTGAAAAAACTTGAAAAAAGTTTCAAAAAGGTATTGACAAAGGCAAAAAGGTGTGGTATAATACTAAAGCTGTCGCGAAAAAGGGCAGCGAACGGTCATTGAAAATTGAACAACAAGAGATAAGTACAAAGCAAAA
>JAFTKL010000040.1 GCA_017453285.1 Clostridia bacterium
TAAACGCTGCGCGTAATGATATGCACCTACAGTGATTACATTCTCGCTTCGCGAGGTTACATACCAATCCTTCGGTTTGGATAGAAAAAAGCACTTGCTTTTGCAAGTGCTTTTTTCTGGTGGGGGATGGTGGATTCGGACCACCGAAGTCAGTGACAACAGATTTACAGTCTGCCCCCTTTGGCCGCTCGGGAAATCCTCCTTATTTTGTTAGGCTCCGCCCAGGCGAAGCCTTGGAGCTGGTGATCGGAGTCGAACCAACAACCTGCTGATTACAAATCAGCTGCTCTGCCATTGAGCCACACCAGCGGAACGAGAATATTATACCACAAAAGATTTATAATGTCAAGCGTTTTTTGAAAGTTTTTTTATAAATTTTCAATTTTGAGAACTTGACCAAAAAACCTTTTGCGGTATCAATATTCTTGTGTAAAATGCTATTATCCGAGGTACTGATCGAGGTACTTTCGGCTGAACTCGAGCGACTTGAAGGGGTCGCCGTCGATCCAGCTGTTATCCTGCTCAACGACTATGTACTTAACGCCGGTAGCCTCTGCGGTGCGGAGAATTCTATCCCACGCGAGATTTCCGTTACCGATCTCGCAAAGCTGCTGACGGACTGCCCATCTGCCCTCGTCTGCAAAGTAGACCTTGAGATCCTTGAGGTGAAGGATGTCAACTCTGCCTGCGAGCTTTTCAAGCCAAGCGCAAACGTCACAGCCTGCGTTAGCTACCCAGCAGGTATCAAGCACGAAGGAGATATTGTCCTTGTCAAAGCCCTCAACGAGAAGATCCATCATAGACTTTCCGTCCTTGACCTCAACGAACTCGTAAGAGTGGTTGTGATATGTGAGCTTGAAGCCGTACTTTGCGTATTCAGCCGCAGCCGCGTTGAATTTTTCGATAAACGCCATTATCTCGTCGTAGGTGCGCGCGCTGCATCCGCCGATGCCGATGTTGGTAGTGCCGAGCGTTTTGTGGATCGCAACCGTCTCGTCGATGTTGTTTATGATCTTATCAAAGTTGTAGTGAGTTCCGACAACGGTAAGTCCGTGCTTCTTTGCGAGAGCCGCGTAGGTCTCGGACTCCCAACCTGCCGTCTGCAGCTCGGAGTATCCGATCTCTGCAAGCTTTGCAAAGGTCGCGTCCATAGACTGCTCGTCCTTAATGTGATCTCTTACCGTATAAACCTGAAGACCAAGCTTACTAAACATAATTTTCTCCTTTGTTTATTTCTTCATCGAGAGAGCGATCTCTGCTTTCTCTGCGATATTTTCGGGTGTAAGTCCGTACATCTGGAGCAGGGGAGGAACCTTGCCCGAGTGACCGTACTGATCGTTGATACCGACTCTGATTACGGGAACGGGATTGCCCTCGCATACTACCTCGGCAACTGCGCTTCCGAGTCCGCCGATGATATTGTGCTCCTCAGCGGTAACGATCGCGCCTGTCTCTGCCGCCGCCTTGAGAATGATGTCGCGGTCGATAGGCTTGATGGTGTGGATGTTGATGACTCTTGCGCTGATGCCCTTATCTGCAAGCAGATCAGCCGCCTTGAGCGACATATCAACGGTAACGCCGCTTGCGATGATGGTAACATCGCTTCCGTCCTTGAGGCAGATGCCCTTGCCGAGCTCAAAGGTGTAGTTGTCGGCATCGTTGAATACCGGAACTGCGAGTCTGCCAAATCTGAGGTACATAGGACCGTTGTACTCAAGTGCCGCCTTTACAGCCGCTCTTGCTTCAACCGCATCCGCAGGGTTTACGATGACCATACCGGGAATGGTTCTCATAAGCGCGATATCCTCAAGACACTGATGCGTTGCGCCGTCCTCACCGACGGTGATGCCCGCGTGAGTTGCACCGATCTTTACGTTGAGATGGGGGTATCCGATAGAGTTGCGGATCTGCTCAAAAGCTCTTCCTGCCGCGAACATAGCGAAGGAGGATGCGAAAACGGGCTTACCTGCCGCCGCGAGACCTGCTGCAACGCACATCATATTGCCCTCTGCGATACCGCAATCGAAAAATCTTTCGGGGAATTTCTTCTTAAAGGTTCCGGTCTTTGTAGCTGCCGCAAGGTCAGCATCAATAACGACGAAATCATACTCCGAGCCAAATTCAGCAAGCGCGTTGCCGTAAGCTTCTCTTGTTGCTATCTTATCTGCCATCTTTCTGCCTCCTTACATAGTTGCGCGGATTTCGGCAACCGCTTTTTCGTACTGCTCGTCGTTAGGCGCGCTACCGTGCCAGCCGACCTGATTTTCCATATAGGAAACGCCCTTGCCCTTGATAGTCTTTGCGATGATCGCGGTGGGCTTGCCCTTAGTAGCCTTTGCTTCGTTCAGTGCCGCCTCGATCTGATCGAAATCGTGTCCGTCGATCGAAATTACGTGGAAGCCGAAAGCCTCAAGCTTCTTGTCGTGGGGAGTGGGGTTCATAACTTCCTCGACCGTGCCGTCGATCTGCAGACCGTTCCAGTCGATGATAACGCAGAGATTGTCAAGCTTGTAGTGAGCCGCAAACATAGCAGCCTCCCATACCTGACCTTCTTCGCTCTCGCCGTCGCCGACGATAGTGTAGGTTCTGTAATCCTTTCCGTCGATCTTAGCCGCGAGTGCCATTCCGCACGCGGTGGAGATACCGAGACCGAGCGAGCCGGTGGACATATCAACGCCGGGAGTACCCTTCATATCGGGGTGACCCTGAAGGAAGGAGTCTACCTGACGGAGCTTCTTGAGCTCGTCGGCAGAGAAGAATCCCTTGAGCGCGAGAGTAGCGTAGAGCGCGGGAGCGGTGTGCCCCTTGGAGAGAACGAATCTGTCGCGGTCTGCCCACTTGGGATCGTCAGCCTTTACGTTCATTTCCTCAAAGTAGAGGTAAGCCATAATGTCAGCGATCGAGAGCGATCCACCCGGATGTCCGGATGCCGCCGCGTGAACAGCCTCAAGTGCGCCGAGGCGGATCTGTGCGGCAATAGATTTAAGATTGTTGAGTTTTGCCTTTTCCATAAAACGTCGACCTTTCGATTTGTATTTGATGTGTCAATTAAATTCGTTATATCTGAACGAAGCCGAGCTTCTTCTTGACCTTGCCGAGAGTTCTGCGAGCGTAGTAGGAAGCCTCCTCTGCGCCTCTCTTCATCTGAGCTTCAAGGAACGCCTTGTCAGCCATATATTCCTTGAATCTCTGCTGAACGGGAGCAAGCGCGTCTGCGCAGGTCTCGCCGACGGCAAGCTTGAAATCGCCGTAGCCGCGGCCATCGAACTCGCGCTCGATCTCGTCAAAGCTCTTGCCCGAGAAGCAGGAATAGATAGTCATAAGGTTATTGATTCCGTCCTTGCCCTCGGCAAAGCGCACCGAGGTCTCAGAGTCGGTCACGGCTCTCTTGAACTTGCGGATGATCGCGTCTCTGTCGTCGAGTATGTATACCACCGCGTTGGTGTTCTCGTCGGACTTGGACATCTTCTTCTGCGGCTCGGCGAGCGACATTATCTTCATTCCCGACTTGGATACGATAGGCTCGGGGATGGTGAATGTGTCGGGGTAGATCTGGTTAAATCTTTCGGCGATATCGCGGCAGAGCTCAACGTGCTGCTTCTGGTCAATGCCGACCGGAACTACGTCGGTCTGATAAAGCAGGATATCCGACGCCATAAGAACAGGGTAGGTGAAAAGTCCTGCGTTTACGTTGTTTGCGTGCTTTGCACTCTTGTCCTTGAACTGAGTCATTCTCGAGAGCTCGCCGAACATAGTGAAGCAGTTGAGCATCCAAGCAAGCTCAGTGTGCTCGTGAACGTGCGACTGAACGTAGAGAGTGTTCTTCTCGGGATCAAGTCCGCAAGCCATATAGAGCGCGAGCGTCTCGTAAGTTCGGCGGCGAAGCTCTGCGGGGACCTGACGCACGGTGATCGCGTGCTGGTCAACTACGCAGTAAAAGCACTTATACTCTTCGGAGTAGGTCGAGAAATTCTTGATCGCTCCGAGGTAATTTCCTATAGTGAGATTTCCACTCGGCTGAACGCCCGAGTAGGAGATCTTTTTATCCTGAAACATATTGATAGTCCTCCGTGGGATTGATTTCGTTAGTTGTCAAAGAGATTTAAAGACTTCTCCAAGTCTCTTTACACCCTCAACGATCTGCTCGTCGGAGGGAGTGGAATAGTTGAGGCGGAATGCGTTCGACTTTGCCTCGGTGTCGCAGTTGAATGCGGTTCCGGGAACGACTGCGACCTTCTTCTCGATCGCGAGCTTGACGATGTTCGACGCGTCGTCGGTATCCTTTACGATGCCCCAGATAAACAGACCGCCTTCGGGACGGGTGAATTCCACCTTGTCGGACGGAACGTACTTGTCAAGACATTCAAGCATAAGATTGCACTTGCGGCGGTAGAGCGCGTTGATCTTTGCGATGTGCGCGTCAAGGTCGCAATTCGTCATAAACTTGTGGCAGAGCATCTGGAAGAAGATGTTGGTGTGAACGTCCTCGCCCTGCTTTGCAACAGTCATCTTCGAGCAGATAGTCGAGTTTGCTACTACAAATCCTACACGCATACCTGCGGAGAGGATCTTCGAGAAGGAGGAGCAGTAGATAACTCTTCCGTCGGTGTCGAGTGCCTTGAGGTTGGGCAGATCCTCGCCCGCAAAGCGAAGCTCGCCGTAGGGGTTATCCTCGATGATGACGAGGTCGTATTTTTTAGCAAGCTCAAGTACGCCGAGTCTCTTCTCAAGACTCATCGTAATTCCCGTGGGGTTGTGGAAGGTGGGAATGAGGTACATAAGCTTTGCGTTGGGTGTATTCTTGAGAGTCTCCTCGAGTGCGGTGAGCGATATTCCGTCGATCTCCATAGGAACACCTACGGGAGTTGCGCCGCAAGAGCGGAAGGAGTTGAGCGAGCCGATGAAGCTCGGGTTCTCGCAAATTATCGCGTCTCCCTCGTTGCAAAACGTCTTGCAAGCAAGCTCGATACCTTGCTGACCTCCCGAAACCACGAGCACGCTGTCGTCCTCGCGCACCATGCTCTCGCCAAAGCGCTTCTTCTGACGCTCCGCGATTGCCTGACGGAGAGGAGTGTAGCCTTCAGTGATGTTGTACTGAAGAGCTGTGGTCGACTCGTTCGCAAAGATCTCTGCGGCAAAGCGCGCGAGATCCTCTACGGGAAATGACTCGGGGGAGGGGTTGCCTGCGGCAAAAGAGATTATGCTCGGATCGGTGAGACTCTTGAAGATCTCACGGATCGCCGAGGGCTTGAGATTTGCGATCTTTTCTGAAAATTTGTATTCCATAGTATTGTATCTCCAAAGGGTATAGCTTTATAGATATAATATACCACATAATCTTTAAAAAGTCAATTGACTTTTGCACGAAAATGTGATATATTATAAATAAATAGATGGTAAATTACGCTACGGAGGCGCAAAAATGATAAAAATTGAAAGAACTTCTGTGATGAATCTTGAAAACGCAATAAGAGGAGCGAGAAATCCTCTCAACAGCTGGGATAGAAGCGACAGCTCATACGACGGAGAGGGGAACTATATCCTCGGCGAGAACGATCTCGGTCTTGCTAAGCGACTTGCGTGCGCGGGAAGCGATCACCGCAAATTCCTGCGTCAGATCTTCGTTTCTGTCGACATAACCGCTCCGCTCTATTGGTGGAAGGAGTTCGACACGTACAAGGTCGGCACGGTCGCAAACTCTTGCAGCACGATGCACAAGATCCACGCTAAATCCTTTGAGAGAGAGGACTTCTCCTGCGACAGACTCGACGAGGGCGGACTTGTGGCACTCGATGCGATAATCGCATATCTTGAGGGTGAGAGAGTCAAATTCTGCGAGGATAAGACCAATAAGCAGGCGTGGCACAATATGATCCAGCTCCTGCCCTCGAGCTACAATCAGATGAGAACTGTAACGCTCAATTATGAGAACCTGATCAATATCTATTATGCAAGAAGAACTCACAAGCTTGCAGAATGGCACACGCGGTGCGATTGGATATCCGAGCTGCCTTACGCTAAGGATATCATTATGGTCAAGGAAGAAAAGCAGGGCTGATGGCTGCATAAAATGATGAATATTTGCATAAAAAATCCGCCGCGGAGTCAACTGTGGCGGTTTTTTATACAATTTTTGGATACATAATATAAAAATAAAAAATAATTAAAATAAATTTGTGAAAAGCTATTGACATTTTTTTGACAGTGAAGTATAATAGATACAAGTTTTTGCAAGTTGCAATCACTTGAATTTCATTTTACGGAGGTTCATAGTTATGAACAGAGTTTACAATTTTTCGGCGGGCCCCTCTATGCTTCCCCTTGACGTTCTTCAGAAAGCTGCAGCAGAGCTGGTTTGCTACGGAGAATCCGGAATGTCAGTTATGGAGATGTCCCATCGATCTCCGGATTATGAAGCTATCATCAACGACGCAGAGAAGATGCTCAGAGAGCTTATGAATATTCCCGACAACTACAAGGTGCTCTTCCTTCAGGGCGGTGCATCCACTCAGTTTGCCGCAGTTCCGCTCAACCTCATCAAGAGAACCGGCAAGGCTGACTACGCAGTTTCCGGTCAGTTCTCGGGCAAGGCTTATAAGGAAGCGCAGAAGCTTGGCTACGATGTCAAGTGCATCGCTACCACAAAGGACGATAACTTTGACCACGTTCCTGTGATCACCAAGGATATGGTAAGAGAGGACGCGGCTTATCTCCACATCTGCTTCAATAACACCATCTACGGAACAAAGTATCCTTATATTCCCGAGATCGGCGATATCCCGCTGGTTGCGGATATGTCCTCCTGCATCATCTCCGAGCCTGTTGACGTAAGCAAGTTCGGCGTTATCTACGCAGGCGCGCAGAAGAATATGGCTCCCGCAGGACTTACACTCGTTATCGTTCGTGAGGACCTTCTCGACTACGCAGAAGAGAAGATGCCCACTATGCTCGAGTGGAAGACTATGGCGGAGAACGGTTCTATGTACAACACTCCTCCTTGCTACACCATCTATATGGCTAAGCTCGTTTACGAGTGGATCCTCTCTATCGGCGGACTTGAGGAAATGAAGAAGAGAAACGAGAAGAAGGCTGCTCTTCTTTATGATTATCTCGACAACCAGACCTACTACACCGCTCCCGTTAAGAAGGAGAGCCGTTCGATGATGAACGTTACCTTCGTTACCGGCGACGCTGATCTCGATAAGAAGTTCGCTAGCGAGGCTGCAAAGGCAGGTCTTAAGAACCTCAAGGGACACCGTTCTGTCGGCGGAATGAGAGCTTCTATCTACAACGCTATGCCCTACGAGGGTGTTGAAGCACTCGTAGCATTTATGAAGAAGTTTGCCGAGGAAAATCCCAAGGCGTAACACCTGAATTTGTGAGGAATTTGATATGAAAAATATTTTTTGCTTGAACAAGATCGCCGCTTGCGGTACAGATCTTCTCGATAAAAACGAATACACTGTCTCGACCGATGCGGCTGATATGGCAAAGGCTGACGCTATTATGGTGCGCTCCGCAGTTATGCACGAGATGACTTTCGAGCCTGCGCTCAAGGCTATCGCAAGAGCAGGCGCGGGTGTCAACAACATCCCCGTTGACCGTTGCGCTACCGAAGGTATCGTAGTTTTCAATACTCCCGGTGCTAACGCAAACGGCGTTAAGGAGCTTGCGGTCTGCGCTCTTATGCTCGCTTCGCGCGATATCGCAGGTGCTATCCGTTGGGCTGATACTCTCGTCGGAACCGAGGGCGTTGCTAAGGCTGTTGAGGCAGGCAAGTCCAAGTTTGCAGGCGTTGAAGTAAAGGGCAAGACTCTCGGCGTTATCGGTCTTGGCGCTATCGGTGCGCTCGTCGCCAATGCGGCTCTCGACCTCGGTATGAAGGTCGTCGGTTGCGATCCCTTTATGAGCGTTGACGCTGCTTGGAAGCTCGATCCCAGAGTTATCAAGGCTGCTACCTTTGACGAGGTATTTGCGGCTGCTGATTACGTAACTCTCCACGTTCCCGCAACCAAGGACACTAAGGGAATGATCAATGCTGACTCGCTTGCTACTATGAAGGACGGCGTTCGCATCATCAACCTCGCGCGCGCTGATCTCGTTAACTCTGCTGACGTTAAGGCGGCACTCGAGAGCGGAAAGGTGGCTTCTTACGTTACCGACTTCCCGACCGAAGAGACTGTTGGTGTTAAGGGAATAGTTGCAATTCCTCATCTTGGCGCATCTACCGCTGAGTCCGAGGACAACTGCGCAGTTATGGCGGCTCTTCAGCTTGACGATTTCCTTCGTAACGGTAACATCAAGAATAGCGTAAACTTCCCGAACGTAGCTATGCCCAGAAGCACCGATACAAGAATTTGCGTGCTCCACAAGGCAGGCGACGATATGCTCGCGGCTATTACCGCGTGCGTCAGCGGCGTTGCGGCTGTTGCAAGCAAGGCTAAGGGCGAGAATGCTTACACCATCCTCGACGTTAACGGCGACGCGACCGATGCAGTTGCGGCTCTTGGCGCAAAGGATGGCATCTACAGAGCATACGCTATCTGAAGTTAGTTTTTTGTTTGATTTTCTGTTCTTTTCTTTCAGAGAACTTGCTTCGCTTTGCTCAGCGACGAGTTTTCTTCAAAAACATCGAGAACCAAAAGAACTTGCTGTGATGTGTTTGAAAATGCTAATGGTAGTGTAGCTTTTAAACCGAAGCAAGCGTTTTATAAGGAAGAGTTTTCGGACACCTCATCGGTGCCGAAAACTCTTTTTTTATAAAAAAACCACCAGCCGAAACGGCTGGTGGTTATGATTTAAGGGCAATTAGTCCTTTTTGATCTTTACTTCGAGCTGATTTGCGGAGAATGCAATTCCGTTTGCATCGAAGGTTGCCTTGACAGCCTCAAAGGCGTCAAAGTATACGGTCCAATAATCTGCACTGTTGACCCATGCGCGAGCAGTGAGCTTGAGACCTGCATCGCCCTTGCCGCCGACTCTTACGAATGGAGCGGGATCCTTGAGGATCATCTCGTTTGCTGCGAATACGTCAGCAACAAGAGACTTTGCCTTCTCAATGTCGGTTGAGCAATCGAATGTGAACTCGAGATCTACGCGGCGAGTATCCTTTTCGGAGTAGTTGGTGATGTTTCCGTTGGAGAGCGCGCCGTTGGGGAGGTAGATCACCTTGTTGTCGGGGGTGTTGAGCTTAGTATGTGTAATGCGAATGTCCACTACAGTTCCCGAAACTCCCTGAGCCTCGATGAAATCGTCGACTTTGAATGGTCTGGTAACGAGAATGAGTACGCCGCCTGCGAGGTTGGAAACGGTGCCGTTAACGGCGAGACCGATGCATACTCCAAAGGAAGCGATGAGAGCGGTGATCGCGCTTGTGTCAATTCCGAGGTAGCCGATGAGTGCAACTACTACGATGCACTTAAGGATAAGCTTGGATGCATACAGAAGGGCTTTTGTGATCGTCTTGTCGAGGTTCTTCTTCTCACAATTCTTTCCGATCTTCTTCGCGAAGAAGTTGATAAGCTTGAAGGAAATAAAGAGAAGAATGAGCGCGATAATGATCTTAATACCCGTCGTGGTAGCCCAGCTTATAAGAGTGTTAAGAAAATTTTCCATAACCTTTTCCTTTCATATAAAATTGTAAATATATTATAGCACTATACTGAGCTTTCGTCAATAAAATACATATTTTTTTAACCGTAAATTTAAAAAAATGTAATACATTTAACAAAATTTAATTTTTTGCGCTTGAGATCGTTTAGGAAGATTTGCAATAATTTTTTTGCAAAAAGTTATTTTTTTATGGATTTTTATTGACAAAACGCATATATTGTGGTATAATTAGTTCAATATTTGAAATTTCGAAAATTAAATCTTGCATTTTTGAGATTTTGGTAAATTTTATTATACACAGGAAGGTATTTGAAAATGAGTTTCAAAAATCAGTATCTCAATGAGCTCATGGAGAGAGTAGTAAAGAGAAATCCCAACGAGCCCGAATTCCACCAGACAGTTAAGGAAGTTCTTGAGTCTATCGAGCCCGTTATCGAGCAGCGTCCCGATCTTGTTAAGGCAGGCGTTATCGAGAGAATGGTCGAGCCCGAGAGAATTATAAAGTTCCGCGTTCCGTGGGTAGACGATAACGGTAACGTTCAGGTCAACCGCGGCTTCCGTATTCAGTTTAACAGTGCCATCGGTCCGTACAAGGGCGGTCTCCGCTTCCATCCTTCCGTAAACGAAAGCATCATCAAGTTCCTCGGCTTTGAGCAGACCTTCAAGAACTCGCTCACCTCGCTCCCTATGGGCGGCGGTAAGGGCGGTGCTGACTTCGATCCTCAGGGCAAGTCGGACGCAGAGGTTATGCGCTTCTGCCAGAGCTTTATGACCGAGCTTCAGAAATATATCGGTGCTGACACCGACGTTCCTGCGGGCGACCTTGGTGTTGGTGCGCGTGAGATCGGTTACCTCTTCGGTCAGTACAAGAGACTTCGCGACGAGTTTACCGGTGTTCTTACCGGTAAGGGACTTCCTTACGGCGGTTCTCTCATTCGTCCCGAGGCTACAGGCTTCGGCGCGGTTTATTACACTGTCGAGATGCTTAAGCACTTCGGTGACGACATAAAGGGAAAGACCTTTGTAGTATCGGGCTTCGGTAACGTTGCTTGGGGTACGGTAAAGAAGGTTACCGAGCTTGGCGGTAAGGTAGTTACTATCTCGGGTCCCGACGGCTACATCTACGATCCTGACGGAGTTTCTACTCCCGAGAAGATCGACTATATGCTCGAGATGAGAGCATCCTGCCGCAACAGAGTTGAGGACTATGCTGATAAGTTTGGCGTACAGTTCTTCAAGGGTGAGAAGCCTTGGGGAGTTAAGGCTGACATCCTTATGCCTTGCGCAACTCAGAACGAGGTTGACGTTAAGGAAGCAGAGCAGATGGTTGCCAACGGTGTTAAGTACTACGTTGAGGTCTCCAATATGCCTACCACCAACGAGGCAGTTGCATATCTCAAGGCTAACGGCGTTATCGTTGCTCCTTCTAAGGCAGTTAACGCGGGCGGCGTTTCGGTATCCGGACTTGAGATGTCTCAGAACTCTATGCGCTACAGCTGGACTGCAGAAGAGGTTGACGAAAAGCTCAAGATGATCATGAAGAACATCTTTGATGCATCTATCAAGGCTGCTAATGAGTACGGACTTGGTGACGATCTCGTTGCGGGTGCAAACATCGCAGGCTTCATCAAGGTCGCTGAGGCTATGAAGGCTCAGGGCGTTTGCTGATTGAAAACTACAACACAAAAATATAAAATAACCGTTGCGAAAGCAACGGTTATTTTTTTGCGTTTGATATTATGATCAAAAATTGATCTATAATTATGATTGTAAAAAAACACATATAATTTTATTTTGTGGTGTTGATAACATTGGTGTTATAAGGATTATAATTATATTTTTCAACACTTTCTATGCCGCTTTTCATTATCAATTTTCGGAGGAGCGGAGAGCAGAGAATAGCTCGCTTGATAATTTTGATTGAAAGCTTGAGTTGTAATTTTCGACATTTTTTGTGATAGCTCACGATGGCGCTCTTTGGACTCTCTGCAACGCTCAGTGCGTCGGCAAGCAGCTTGCCTGAGAGCATCGCGGAGCTTATTCCTTCAAACGAGCTTGAGCTGATAAGACCTGCCGCTTCACCCACAAGATAGATACTCTCACGTCCGCAGTTGAAGTCGCTTGGCCTGCGCGGACTGCACACAAGGCAGGCTTCAGTTCTTATCGGCTCACCGAGACTGATGCCGTAGAACTCTTCGAGCCGTGCCTTCTGCCGCTCGAACTGCGCGCGCCCGTCGCTTATTCCAAACGCGCCGCCGAAGATTATCCTCCCTCTCTTGCGTATGCTCCAGGAGCAGCTATCACTCGTTTCACGGTCAAAAATGCAGGAATAGGCAGGGAGCGTGTCTGTGTCGATCGTAAAATGCTGTTGAATTGCGATATACTTCTTCTTGCAGGGAGCAAAGAAGCTCCTGCGCACTATCGATGCCGCTCCGTCAGCACCGACCACGGCTTTTGCCTCTATCTCGCGCCCACCGTGGAGCTTGAGCGCAAAAATTCCGTCGCTCTCGGCGACAGAGATGCATTTTGCATTCACGATCTCGACGCTTTCGGGTACAAGCGAGATCAGCCATCTATCAAACGCGTAGCGATCCATATTTAGATAGTGTCGCTGGTAGTATCTGACGAGCCTTGAGCCGAGATCTACCGTCTCTACCGCAAATATCTGTGGATCATCAAGGAGCGATGTGGGCAAGGTGAGTCCAAAGCGCGCGAGCACCTTCTGCGCATCGGGCGCAAGCAGACCGCCGCAGGGCTTGGGATTGTCCGCACTCTGTCCGTCTATCAATATTATTTTTATATCCGCACGCGCCCGTGCGAGCTCGCGCGCGAGCGTAGATCCTGCAGGTCCTGCGCCGATTATGGCGATATCGTAGAGCTCAGTCATCGTATTCCTCGTCGCTCTCGATATATTCGAGCAGGTCGCCCGGCTGACACTCAAGCACGCGGCAGAGCTTGTCAAGTGTGGAGAGCTTGAACGCCTTGATGTGTCCGTTTTTGAGCAGAGAAACGTTGGCAAGCGTAAATCCAACGCGCTCGGAAAGCTCGGAAACGCTCATTTTGCGCTTTGCGAGCATAACGTCAATATTTATCACTATCATAACGTGTGGTCAACCTCCTCCTTGAGCACTGCGGCGCGCTTTACGTAGCTTGAAAGCACGCTAAGCATAAGTCCGAGTATGCAACCGACAAGGAACGCGAAAAAGAGCAGGGGAGATAGCACGCGGTCGCCTATCAGAAAGAGTATCAGTGTCGCTAACAGACCTACCGTGCAGGCGAGAAATATCATTATTGATATGATCCGAAGGCTCTTCGCTGTGCTGTTGCTGAATATCTCGTCGCGCGCGATCGCGGCGGGAAATCTGAAGGCTACGGTGACTATCACGATGGCGGGGAGCGCGATGAGGGAGGCTGTCGGGTAGACGAGCAGAGCGAGAAAATTGACCGATCCGTCAAGCTCTGCTATCAGATCAAGCACGTAGCGATGTAGTGACGGCAGCCAGAACGCAAAAAGCGCGAGTATGCCGCAAAGCAGAAGTACGAGTGCGCATTTTATGAGATTTATGGTGATTTTGCCCATGTGGAACTCCTTTTGTTGTATTTTACTTTATTATACACCAAAAAAGCCGTTTTGTCAACACAAATTTATTGCAATACGATAAATAAATATTGCAATTCGAAAAATGTCTACGTGCGTGCGACTGATAAGAGCAAAATAATTCCAAAATATTCTTTGTGCAGAATGCTCACAAAATATGGTTATTTTTTATGATAATCACTAAAAAAAATGCCAAATTTAGTGCAAATATACAAAATTGAGAAAATTTCGTCAAACCCCTTGTATATTTGCAAAAAATGAGTTAAAATATATAATTGAGGAAGCGTGGGCAGAAGTGTGCCTCGACTTCCCGAAAGTACGTAAAAAATTTTTTATATAAAATTGGAGGAATTCAATCATGTCAGTTAAAGTTGCTATTAACGGATTCGGCCGCATCGGTCGTCTCGCATTCCGTCAGATGTTTGGCGCAGAGGGTTACGAGATCGTAGCTATCAACGACCTTACCAAGCCTTCTATGCTTGCTCACCTTCTCAAGTACGACACCGCTCAGGGTCGTTACGACGGTCACACTGTTACCGCTGACGACGAGGCAGGCACCATCACCGTTGACGGTCAGACCATCAAGATCTCTGCTGAGAAGGACGCTGCTAACTGTCCTTGGGCTGCTAACAACGTTGACGTTGTTCTCGAGTGCACCGGTTTCTACTGCTCCACCGAGAAGTCCATGGCTCACA
>JAFTKL010000041.1 GCA_017453285.1 Clostridia bacterium
ATCGACAGCACCGCTGAGGTAAAGCGCGCTGACGGCACTACCGAGACTCTCGGTCTCACCGCTGATCAGAAGGCTGACTTCATCGAGGGTTACTACAACGAGGGCAAGCAGTTCGGCGACGGACTTATGTACACACTGCCCCTCTCCAAGTCCACCGAGGTTCTTTACTACAACAAGACGTTCTTCACTGAGCACCAGCTTGATGTTCCTAAGACCTGGGACGAGCTTGAGGCTGTTTGCGCAGCTATCAAGGAGATAGACGAGAAGTCCATCCCGCTCGGATACGACTCCGAGGCTAACTGGTTCATCACTATGTGCGAGCAGTACGGTTCTCCCTACACTGCAGCTAAGGGTGACCACTTCCTCTTTGACAACGATCAGAACAAGGCGTTCATCAAGGAGTTCAACGATTGGTACAACAAGGGTTACATCACTACTCAGACTCTCTACGGCTCTTACACCTCCGGTCTCTTCGTAGCTCAGGACGACACCAAGAGCTATATGTCTATCGGTTCTTCCGCAGGTGCAACTCACCAGCGTCCTACCGCTGACGCTAACGGCAACTATCCCTTCGAGGTAGGCATCGCTACCATTCCTCAGGTAGATGCTTCCAACCCCAAGGTAATCTCTCAGGGTCCTTCGCTCTGTATCTTTGATAAGGAAAACGATCAGGAAGTTCTCGCTTCTTGGCTCTTCGTTAAGTTCCTTACCACCAACGTTGAATTCCAGGCTGAGTTCTCCATGGCTTCGGGTTACGTTCCCGTAATCAAGTCTGTTGGTGAGAACGAGGTTTACAAGGACTTCATCGCTAACGCAGACGGCGGTAACCACATCTCCGCTCTCTCCGCTAAGGTTTGTCTCGAGCAGGCAGACGCTTACTACACCTCTCCCGCATTCAACGGCTCTTCCACCGCTCGTGACGAGGTTGGCGCACTCCTTACCAAGTGCCTTACCATCTTCGGCGACGACGTCGACGCACAGATCGACAAGGCGTTCGAGGAAGCTGTTAAGAAGTGTCTCTATTCGTAATTCTTATATAAATAGGAAGATATGAGAGATTTTATCAGAATAGTTTCTCTGCTGCTTCTCATTTGTCTGATCACAGCTTGCTTTGCAGGCTGTAATCAGGGTAACGACGATCCCGCACCCTCGGATGCGGCGACCGTTGCTCCCACCGAGAAAGGTAGCGAGGAGAAAAAAGAAGACGTCGACTATGCCGCAAGCGTAAAGCTCGATATGAATTCCTCTACTGCAAAGCAAGAGGTCACGGTAAAGCTCTTCGTTGACGGCGACACGACGCATTTCAACGTTCCCACAAGCGTTATGGATACGGGTGTCCTCAAGGCAAGATACCTTGCTATCAACACCCCCGAATCCACGGGTAAGATCGAGGAATACGGCAAGGCAGCCTCCAAGTTCACACGTGAGAAGCTTGAGAGCGCTACCTCGATAATCATCGAATCCGATACTGAGAAGTGGGAAGCAGACTCCACGGGCGGCAGATACCTCGCGTGGATCTGGTACAAGACCGCTGACGACGCGGAATACCGCAACCTTAACATCGAGATACTCCAAAACGGACTTGCGATCGCATCCAACTCGGGTAACAATCGCTACGGTGACACCTGCCTTGAAGCTATTGCTCAGGCAAAGGCAAACAAGCTGGCTGTTTACTCGGGCAAGCCCGACCCCGATTTCTTCTACGGAAGCGCAGTTGAGCTGACGCTCAAGGAGCTCCGCGCGAACATCGAGACCTACAACGGAATGAAGGTCGCGTTCAAGGGAGTTATCACTATCAACGACAACAACACTATCTACGTTGAGGAATACGATTCCGAGACTGATATGTACTACGGCATTTCTGTCTACCTCGGCTATAACCTCTCGGGCGCAGGTCTTGACATCGTCAAGGTCGGAAACGAGTCGAGAATAGTCGGTACGGTACAGTACTACGAGGCAGGCGGCACCTATCAGGTATCCGGCCTCTCCTACAGACAGATGAAGCCCGACGATCCCGACAATATCCAGAAGATCAGCGATGGCAACGATCCCGCCTATAAGCTCGTTACTGCAGAGCAGTTCAACGAGGGCAAGGTCGAGCTTGAGGTCACCGTTGACGGCGAGGAGAAGCTCCAGAGCTTCGACTTCGCAAATATGGCACTTTCCACCTCGGTCGAGATGAAGAACCTTACAATCAAGGACATCTACACCACGACCAACGAAGAGAGCTCCTCCAAGGGAGCTATGACCTTCACCTGTGAGGTCGACGGCAAGACGGTCTACGTTCGCACCGCGGTTCTCCGCGATGCTGAGGGCAACCTTCTCACCGCTGACGACTTCAGAGACAAGAATATCGACGTCAAGGGAATCGTTGATTTCTATGACGGAGATTATCAGATCAAGGTATTTACTGTAAATAACATTACAGTTAATAATTAAAAACTTTTAAGGAGACAATCATGAAAAGAATCATCGCACTTCTTCTCGTTGCTATCATGATGCTTACCATGTTCGTGGCATGTAACATTGAAACGCCCGATCCCACCGATAAGCCCACTGATAAGGCAACCGAGGACAACAAGCCCACCGATCCTGCAGACGAGCCCGATCTCGAGGCAGCTAAGGATTTCCTTAAGGCTCAGGTCCTCAAGACCAGCTCTGCACTCACCACCACCAAGACCTTCGACGTTCCCGCGCAGATCAAGATCGGTACTCTCACCTACACTGTAGAGTGGAAGTCCAGCCTTGAGGCTGTTACCGTTGCCGAGAGCGCAACCGCAGGCTTTGCAACCGTAACCATCCCCGCTACCAACGAAGAGGAGACCACCTACACCCTCACCGCTACCATCAAGTGCGGCGAGGAGAGCATCGAGCTCGTAGTTAACTGCGTACTCCCCGTTATTGACAATGCAGGTATCACCTCTGACCTCGAAGAAGAGGTAGCTTACAAGATGTTCCTCTACCAGGGCAGCTTTGCGCAGAACCTCTACGCAACTCACGCTATGGATCAGGACAAGTACTACAAGACCACTAACGATGCTAAGGAAGCTCCCGACTTCTTCGCTGAGAAGGTTGACGGCGGCTACAAGTTCTACACCATGATCGAGGGCGCTAAGAAGTACGTTAACGCTTACCTCGTTTATGATGAAGAAAACGACAAGTACAGCAAGCGCCTCAACTTTGTTGACGCTACTGACAACGTATGGACCTATGAGGCAGATACAAACGCTTGGTTTGTAAATCTTCCCCAGGGTGAAGAGACTGTAAAGTACGTTCTTGGTACTTACGGTGACTTCAAGACCTTCTGCATTTCTGAGGCTACATACATCTCTCCCTCTAACACCGGTATCACCCAGTTCCCCGCTAACTTCATCACTAAGGAAGTTGCTGAGAGCAAGACTCCCGATGAGGAGCAGGCAAAGCCCATTCCTCAGATGGAAAATCCCCTTCAGCCCGAAGTTGGAACCGCTTATAAGTTCGGTTTCGTTCACGGCGGTAAGGACAACAAGGTTTACTACGTTACCGGCTCTATGAGCTCCTACTACCTCGCAACCAGCGAGAACGTCGCTAACGGCGCTAACTTCTACGTAGAAGCAGCAGAAGGCGGCTACTACCTCTACTTCCTTGGCGCAGATTCCGCAAAGACATACCTTAACGTAGTTGTTAACGGTACTCACATCAACGCTGTATACGGCGCTGAGCCTGTATCTGTTTACGTTTGGGATGCAGATCTTAAGACTCTCAAGACCACTCTTGACGGAACCGAGTACATCATCGGTACTTCCGCAACCCAGACCTACACCACTCTCCAGCCCGCAAAGACCGAAGGTAACTTCTACGCTCAGTTCGTAGCTGTTCCCGAGGGCGGCGAGACTCCCGATACTCCTGCAGAGGCTCCCCTCAAGACCATTCCCGAGCTCAACACCATTGGTGCTGCACTTGAGAACAAGGGTGCTGCAACCGAAGAGAAGTATCGCGTTTTCGGCGTTATCACCGAAATCAAGAACACTCAGTACGGTAACTTCTATATCACTGATTCTACCGGTGCTACCCTCTACATCTACGGTCTCTATGATGCTGCAGGCACCAGATACGACGCTCTCGAAACCAAGCCCGCTGTTGGCGATTACGTAGAGCTCGAAGGCGTTGTTTGCAACTACAACGGCGCTCAGATGAAGAACGCTACCCTTAAGACTCTCACCAAGCCCTCTTCTATCACCGACCTCAACACCACCGGCGAGGCTCTTGAGAACAAGGGTGCTGCAACCGAAGAGAAGTATCTTGCAACCGGTGTAATCACCGAGGTTAAGAACACTCAGTACGGCAACTTCTACATCAAGGATGCAGAAGGCAATACTCTTTACGTTTACGGTCTTTACAATGAGGCAGGCGCTAGATATGACGCTCTCACCGTTAAGCCCGCTGTTGGCGACACCGTTGTTGTTTACGGCGTTCTTTCCAACTATAACGGCGCTCAGATGAAGAACGCTACTCTCCTTTCTCTCACCGTTGCTCCCACCACTGATGAAGGCGGCGAGGAAGGCGGCGAAGAGGGTGGCGAGACCACCACTGCAGGAGAGAAGTTCACTCTCGCTGCTAACAAGGGTACTCTTGCTGCTGACAGCGAGACTATCTCTTGGGCATCCGAGAACTTCACCGTTCTTGTCGCCAAGGATAACTCCATTACCGCTATCAGAGTTACTGATGAGGATCACTTCAGACTCTATCAGGACTCCAAGATGACCATCACCGCTGCAGAGGGCAAGAAGATCGCTAAGGTCATCATCACCTGCACCGGTGGTAAGAATCTCGCAGCAGACTCCATCGTAACCGAGGGCGTTACCGCCGCGATCGACGGTGCTGTTGCTACTCTTACCGTTGACGGTTCTGTTGACGCTATCGTAATCGATGCCGTTGCACAGACCAGAATTGCTTCTATCGAAGTTGTATTTGCTTAATCAAATAAGCTAAAACGCAAAACCCCCGTGGCGCAAGCCACGGGGGTTCTGTTTATTTAGTTCTCTTTATTGAGTCAATTTTTTATAGACCTCATTTTCAGTACGGCAGTAATCAAGCGGCATTATCGAGATGCACTTATCATAAAGCACGGTGTCGGTGTCGAGCGTGGGATCTGCGCGGTATTCGTACACGCACTTACCCATCGGCATATACATCGTGGGAGCATCAGCGAGCGGCTCAAAATCATCCGAATAGAACGCGCCGCCCTGACGGGTTATGCGTATCTCCCCGCCCTCTGCGGGGATATTTATGTTATAGGAAGGGTTGAGCGAGAAAAGGTCTCTCTTTTGCATATAGTCATATATTCTGTCCATATGCGCCATCGCCTCGTCGTAGGTGTCGGGATAAGCCGAGAGCGCGATCGACTTCATTCCGAGAAGCACCGCCTCAAGAGCCGCCGAAACAGTTCCCGAATAGAGAATGTCGAGTCCGATGTTAAATCCGTTATTTATTCCCGAGATCACAAGATCGTACTTGCGCTTCATTCCGAGCACCGCGATACGAACGCAGTCGGCGGGCGTGGAATCAACGCTATACGCAAGCAAGCCGTCCTCGCGCTCGACCTTTTTTACCTCAAAGGGCTTATAAAGCTCGATCGCGTGGCTCTTTGCGCTCTGCTCGACCTTAGGCGCGAAGATCTCGACCTCGCCGAGCTTCTTTGCCCACTGCACCACGCACTCAAGGCTGTGCGCGCCTATTCCGTCGTCGTTGGTTACGAGTATTCTCACAGCCAGCCTCCCTTAGTTTTCTTGTATTCGCCAAGCTCGCGGTCAGCTTCAGCCAGAAGTGCCGCCATCTCACGTTTGGAATATACCGTCGCGCCGCTCGCGCAATCGTGTCCGCCGCCGTGGTATCTCTCGGCGATCTGATTTACCGTGATAAATCTCGAGCGGAGTCGCACGCGGATAGCGTTGTCTCCCTTTTTGCCCTCGATGAACGCAAGCCAGATAAGGCTGCCCTTGATAGAGTCGAGGTAGGAGATAACGTTGCTCGCCTGCTCCGAGGTAAGTCCGAACTTCTTCTGCATCTTGCGATCGACAAAGATATGAACTACGCCGTTCTCGGTCATCTTCATATGCTTATAGACGTAGGACTTGAACTTGAGCGAGTTGTACTCGTCAAGATATAGATTTGCGTAGAGGATGTCGGTGTCGATACCCTGCTCGAGCATAAGTCCCGCGAGTCTGAGCGTCTCGCCCGAGACAGAGCGGTAACGAAATCTGCCCGAGTCGGTGACCATTCCTGTGTAGATAAATCTCGCGGTCGCGCCATCGATCTTCAGCTCGTCCTTGAAGCTGTCGTAGAACTTTGCGATCATCTCGCAAGACGAGGAGCGCTCCTCCTCCACCCAGGAGATATCGCCGTAGGGCTTGATATCGATATGGTGGTCGATCTTTACCAGCTCGCGGCAGAGCTCGTATTTCTTGTTCGATATGCGGTCGACAGTCGCGGTGTCAATCACGATGCCGAGCGCGTCGGAATAAAGCTCGTCCGCGATAGGCTCGTCCTCAGCGCCGAGAAACTTCATATAATCGCAGTAGTCGCTGTTCTGCAGGTAGATCTCCTTTTCGGGAAAGTTGAGCTTCAGGAGTGCCTGCAAACCCTTAGTCGAACCGACCGCGTCGCCGTCGGGACGCAGATGGCGGAAGATTATTATTCTGTTATATTCTCTGATCTTCTCAAGAATCGCCTTTTGTACTTCTATGTTCTTCATATTTTACTCCTCTATCATAGCATCGAGATCGGCGAGCATCTGCATCGCCTGTTCTCTGCTTTCGAGCGTCGCGCCGCTCGCCTTTGCGTGTCCGCCACCGCCGTATTTCGTGGCTATCGGGTTGATGTTGTACTTGCTTGAACGAAGCTCTGCAAGCACGCCGCCCTCGGTCTCGGTGAAGTTGACCCAGATGTCAACGCCGCGGATGTCAGCCATCGTACCGACCATTCCGCGCGAGATAGTAAAGGTATCCGCACCCGTCGCGAGCGCCTCCTCGGCGGTGGTGTATATGTATCCGACATTCTTGTCGGTAAACTTTATCTTGAGCACAAACTCGGCACGGAGCTTCATTCTCTCGTAATCGTCCGAGTAGAGCTCGCGGTAGATCTCGGTAATGTCGAACTCCTGCTCGGTAAGGTAGGGTGCAAGTGCGAAGGTACACGAGCTTGTGGAATCGTAGCGGAAGCGTCCCGAGTCGGTCGTCATACCCGTGTAGAGTGCCTTTGCCGCCGCAACAGTCATCACAAGTCCGCACTCCTTAGCGAACGCGGCTATCATTCCCGCACAGCTCTCAAAGCTCGTGTCGGTGACCTCAACGTCTGCTATCTGCTCGCAGAATATATGGTGGTCGATGCGCGCAGTACGTGCGGCAAGCGTGTATCTGTTGTCGCTGATGAGCGACTTTGCCGAGGTATCGAGAATTATCGCAAGCGCACCCTCGTACTCGCCGTCGCCTATCTCTTCCATCGTCGAGCCATCCATAAAGCTGTATCTGCGTGCTCCGTCACCTACCTTGTATACCGTCTTTTCGGGGAATGTCGCACCGATGAGCTCGTAAAGCCCTATCTGCGAGCCAAGCGCGTCTCCATCGGGATTTGAATGGCGGTGGATAATTATTTTTTCGTATTTTCTTATCTCTTCAAGTATCTTCTCAAACATTTCTTCTCCTATCCTGCCTAAAAGTCTTTTACATTACAGTATATCATATTTTTACGTCCGTGTCAAGTGATTATATATGCCAAACAGTAATCTTGAAGCTTAAAAAGATATTGAAATTATAGCTAAATATGTTGACAAAAAGCGATATTTGTAGTACAATAAATAAGGTATGTTTATAGTTATATCTTTTGGTAAGGAGGCGAAAAGAAGTGATTTTTGGCAAGCACGTCAATCGATATTATCTCAAGTATGCTCCGATGCTCCTGCTCGGCACGCTTGCTCTTTTATTGGTAGACTATATGCAGTTGGTCATCCCCAAGCTCTACCGCGTGGTGATCAACGGTATCAAGACAGGCCAGACAGACATCGAAGGTGTTCCCTTTGATATCAACTACCTGCTTGACGAGGTATGTCTGCCGCTGTTGTTCGTTATACTCGGTATGGTAGTGGGAAGATTTTTGTGGAGAGTATGCTTCTTCGGCTCGGGCATCAGACTTGAGTCGGATCTGAGAAGCCGTATGTTCGATCGCTGCAAGGATCTTTCTCAGGAGTATTATCAGGTAAATAAGGTCGGAAACCTTATGTCCTTCTTTACCAACGACCTCGAGACCATTCAGGAGTGCTTCGGCTGGGGAATTATGAGGTTCCTTGACGCCGTTATGCTCGGTGTTATGTCCTTCTTTGAGATGTTCAAGATGGACCCGATGCTCACACTCTTCTCTATGATCCCTATGGTATTTCTGCTTATCTGCTCGCTTATCGTGGGTAAATATATGGGTATGAAATGGGAGAAGCGTCAGGCGGCATTCTCCGATCTTTCGGATTTCTCTCAGGAGACCTTCGCAGGAATTGCCGTCATTAAGGCATTCGTAAAGGAATCTCACGAGCTTCTCGAGTTCAAGAAGCTCAGCAAGAAAAACGAAGATATCAACGTAAGCTACACCAAGCTCTCGATGCTGCTTCACGTTTCACTCACCCTCTTTATCGAGTCGATCACCTGCGTTATCATCGGCTACGGAGGATATATCGTATGGTCGGGCGGCTTTGACGCGGGTAGTCTGGTTGAGTTTATCGGCTACTTCACGACTATAATCTGGCCTATTATGGCTATCTCCGAGCTTATCGGTATGCACGCGCAGGGCAAGGCTTCTCTCAAGAGAATAGGCGAGCTGCTCGACGCAAAGCCTGCAGTTGCCGATCGAGCTGACGTTACACCCACCACCGACATCAAGGGCGACGTGGAGTTCAGAAACCTCTCTTTCGTATATCCCGACGGAAACGAAGAGGTGCTTTCGGACGTATCATTCTCTGTCAAAGCAGGCGAGAATATAGGCATTATCGGCCGTACGGGTTCGGGCAAGACCACCGTGGTCGACCTCATTCTCCGTACCTACAACGTCCCCGACGGCACTCTCTTTATCGACGGCAAGGACGTAAACAGCATTCCGATCAAGGACGTTCGTGCAGCGGCGGCTTACGTTCCGCAGGATAACTTCCTCTTCTCCGACACTATCGAAAACAACATCGCTTTTGCGACCGACGGCGCGACGCTTGAGGGCGTTATCGAGGCGGCTAAGATGGCAGACGTTCACGATAACATAGACGAGTTCCCCGAAAAGTACCAGAGCGTGCTCGGCGAGCGCGGCGTTACCGTCTCGGGCGGACAGAAGCAGAGAATTTCGATCGCGCGTGCTCTTATGAAGAACGCACCTATCCTCATTCTCGACGACTCGGTCTCGGCGGTCGACGTCAACACCGAAAAGGCGATCCTCGGAAATCTCAAGAAACTTCGCAAGGGCAAGACCACAATACTTATCGCGCATCGCATAAGTACGGTCGAAAATATGGACAAGATCCTCTATCTCGAGGGCGGACGAGTCAGCGCGTTCGGAACGCACGCAGAGCTCGTGGCTTCCTGCGAGAGCTACCGCAATCTTGTTGAGCTTCAGAAGCTCGACGACGCGGGCGAGGATGCAAATATCGAGGAGGTGGGCGCAAATGCATAATTGGTATCCCATTCTCATTCTCGGCGCCATCATCGGCGTATTCACGGCCATCTTCATTTTCGCATACGCGTTTATGAAGGACAAAAAGGAAGCCATCGGCTTCGATAGAAATATGAAGGATGGCGAGATCATCAAGCGTCTGTTGGTCTACGCTAAGCCCTACACCAAGAGCTTTATCATCGTTTTCGTGCTTATGATCGTCTCGATCGCACACGAGATAATCTCCCCGCTTATTATGGGTAACCTCGTCGAGACTATCGGCGAGAAAGAAGGCTTTGAGCTCTCTTATCTCTTCTACACCATTATTCTCTACGTGTCTATCCTTCTCGTCTCGCTCGTCTGCTCGTATATCCAATCGATAATCCTGCAGAAAACCGGACAGCGCATAGTTTCGAACGTGCGTGAGGATCTCTACGAGCATATCTCTTCTCTCTCGCACGATCAGCTCAACAAGATTCCCGTCGGAACGCTCGTAACAAGAGTCACCAACGACACCAACTCGATCTCTATCACATTTACGAATATCATCGTAAATCTGCTCAAGAACTGCTTTATCATCATAGGCGTGCTTGCGGCTATGCTCGTGCTCAACTATATGCTCACACTGATGGTGCTTTGCTTTGTTCCTTTCGTGGTGATCTTCGCATTCGTCTTCAGAAAGTTCTCGCGTAAGGCTCACAGAAAGGTAAAGAACGGAACGACAGATATCAATATCTTCCTCTCCGAGCACCTCTCGGGTATGAAGATAATCCAGATATTCAACCGTGAGGCGCGCAAGCAGCAGACCTTTGAGGAAAAGAACACTACTCTGAGGAAAGCAAAGCTCGGTCAGATGTTCTTCTTCGGTATATTCAGACCTATGGTCTATATGCTCTACATCTCCTCTGTGCTCTGCCTGTTCTACCTCGGCGCGAGAGGCTACATCGACAATTGGAGCTTTCTCGGTCAGGTCGTCACAAGCGGCGTTATAGTTTCCTTCTATTCCTACATCAACAAGTTCTTCAACCCCATTCAGAATCTCGCAGAGCAGTTCAACAGACTGCAGGCGACCTTCGCATCGGCTGAGAAGATCTTCACCATATTCGACATCGTTCCCGAGGTGGTCGACGAGCCCGACGCTATAGAGCTTGATCACGTTGAGGGCAATATCGAATTCAAAAACGTATGGTTCTCCTACCTGCCTGACGAGTGGGTGCTCCGCGACGTTTCCTTCAAGGTGAACGCAGGCGACACGGTGGCATTCGTCGGTGCTACGGGTAGCGGAAAGACCACTATTCTCTCGCTTATCTGCCGCAACTACGACATTCAAAAGGGTCAGATACTTATCGACGGCATCGACATCAAGAAGATCAAGATCTCCTCTCTCCGCCGTCACTTCGGTCAGATGCTTCAGGACGTATTTCTCTTCTCGGGCACTATCCGCTCCAACATAATCCTCGGACTTGAGGGGGTCAGTGACGAAGAGATAATGAAATCCTGCGAATACGTCAACGCGGACAAGTTTATCGGTAAGCTTGAGGGCGGTCTTGACGAGGTAGTACGAGAGAGAGGTAACAACTTCTCGGCAGGTCAGCGTCAACTCCTCTCGTTTGCAAGAACTATCATCCACAAGCCCTCGGTTATGATACTCGACGAGGCAACCGCCAACATCGACACCGAGACCGAGGTTCTCATTCAGGATTCACTCGAGAAGATGATGAACATAGGCACGATGCTTATGGTCGCTCACCGTCTCTCGACCATCCAGCACGCAGACAATATTATCGTGCTCTCGCACGGCGAGATCGTCGAGCAGGGCAATCACGCAGAGCTGCTCAAGCAAAAGGGCAGATACTACAAGCTCTATACGCTTCAGTACCACAAGGAAAAGCTCTCGGGTAAATAAAAACACACAGGGGCTGCATCGAACGATGCAGCCCCTGCTTTATTTATGATGTTTTTATTCTACCGGAGGTACGTTAACGACAGTCAACGTTCCGCTGTAGGTCGATACGACGTAATATTTCGTAACGTCCTTGCCGTCCTTGTCGTAGATCTTATAGGACGCGATAGAATTTCTTACGCTCGTGCCGTCCTTCGTGCTCTCGTCGCAGTATATGCTTCCCGAGCAGGTCGCCACAAGTCTGTGACCGGGCGCAAGCGAGCCAACCGTCATATTGCAGACGTTGTGCGTAAAGGTCTGTCCCTCTACATAGTTGAAGGTCGCACTTGCCGCAGTTATCGCGATCGAGCGCTTGGTAATTCTCAGCACGGGAATGTTAGGATCCTCCATATAGAAGCGCACACCGTATTTATTGGTGTTGTTCGGATCCTTTGGAGTAACCACCGCCTTGTATTCCTCGGCAAGCAGGTCCTCAAGCATAATGCCGCTGACCTTATCACGAGTCAGATCGATCGCGCTGAAGTCTATATCGAACTTATCCTCATAGCCGTCGGTCACGTACTCAAAGTCAATTCCGAGCTCACCGCCCGTGTACATACGCACCGTGGGGCTTATCCTTACGTAGATGATAGTTCCCTCAAGCACAGTGAGCGTGCCGTATTCGTACTCGACTATCTCGAAGTTCTCGGTAAGGTCGATATCCATGGAGATTGGGGGAAGAGGCTCGTAGATATCAGGCTCGTAGATATCAGGCTCATCGGCGATAGGCTCGACCTCGGGCATATCCGTGTCAAGCTCGCCCCAATTCAGCCAATATTCCTCTTCGTCAAAGGTGTCGAGCAGAACTCTCGTCGCCTCAGGCTTGCAGGTGTTCTCTATACTTCCCGGCTCTCTTATTCCCGTGTAGCCGAAGATCTGCGCGTAAAATCCTTCGGGCGCGCCTACGACCTCACATCTGGTCTTGGAGAGCACCGAGCCGTCAAAGTATCTCGTGTAGCTCGGGGTAATGACTTTGATCGGGCACTTGGTTATCTCAAGCACTCCCAAGTCGTAGCCGAGTACCGCATAGGAGCTTGTTACGTCCTGCCCCTTCTCGTTGGTGATTATAACACCGTCGAGGGTATCGGCAGGCTGGTTGGTAACAATTCCGTCGGTAACGTAGCGAATTCTCGTGCTGTTCTTAAGCTTAACGGTATCTCCCTCGACCAAGGGGTTAGGTGAATTTTCGGAGGCGGTCGCTCCAGGTGCTTCAAGATAAGTATTGTCAAACACCTTAGTCGCCGAATCGGTCAGAAGCACTACCGTTCTCGGCGTAACGGTCAGCGTTCCGCACATCTGCGTTACCTTGTAGTTGCTTGCAACGTTCTTGAGTTCCCCGTCAAGTATGACGAGGTCGCTAAACCTGTTCTCTGTCTCGCCCGCAAGTGTCAGCATCGCAGGCTTCATATTGATCTCGGCAGGATCTGCGAACGCGTGTCCCTCGAGCAATTCTCCGTCGATATGTTCAAATTCGGCAAGATAATGCTCCTCGCCGTCGTACATCCACTCCCGGCTCGGCGTTTTTATCGTGAGAGGTCTTGGATTGAGAGTCAGCAATCCGAACTTATAGCTTATTGCGTAGTTCGGCGTCATATCCTCGCCGTCGGCCGTCCTCGTCACGCGAGTCTTTGTCTTGTCAAGCGCGTTTGCCGCTCTACCCGCGGTCTGTCCCTTCGGTACACTCTCAACAAAGCTCGACTCTGCGAACTCGTAGCTCAGCTCGTGTCCCTCGAGAAGCTGCATAAAGGTCAGCTTGTCTATCTCGTGATTAGTGTGTCTCTCGCCGTCGTATTCAACCGTCAGCGGCATCGTGTAGACCGTCAGCGGCTTGGGTGTGACGGCAAGTTCGCCTGCCTCTAAGGTTAGGCTGTAGTTGCCCGTCACGTCGATATCCCAAAGGTCGCGTATCTGCACGCTATCCTCGATTATCAGAGAGACGTTTCCGCTCTCTTCTACGTTCGTGATGCTTCCCTCGACCTTTGCCGTAACGATATGCTGAGGCAGGAGTCCGCTGTACTCGACTCGGTCAAGTGCCACCAGCGGCGTGCCGTCGTATACCTTTGCGTTTCGCACGGGCTTGAGCATCAGCTCGCGCGGAAGTATCTCGAATTTTCCGAAGCTTGTGATTATCTCATAGTTGTGCGACACGTCCTCGATCGCGTCAAGTACCATTCCATCAGGCACGAAGGGCGTATCGTTTTGCAGTGCGTAAATGCTGACCGCCATTGAGTTCTCGTACACTCCAACGTTCTTTTCATATACCGTCGGGGTAACGAGCAGGCTGTGACCGTAGCAAAGTCCGCTCGCCGTCTGAGCGCTCATGTTCGGGGTGAGCTTGACCGACGCCATCCAATTCGGATGGTCGTATCTGTTATCGTCGTAGATCTTGGAATAATCCTCGCTCACAAGCTCTATTCTGCGCTTGTGTACGGTGATCTTCCCGTAGGTCTCTACCATTATCTTGAAGTTGCTGCTGATATCCGCGAGCGTCGAATCTCCCGAGAGGACTATTATCGGAAGTCCGTAGGTATCGTAGACCTGCGCATCGCGGCAGGCAAAGCCGTACTCTGCGCGCTCGCTCCACGAGGGTTCGGAGAGCGTAGCGTTTGATTTGTTGAAATAAAATACTCTTGTGAAAGGGTGAGCCGAACCGTCGTAGATCAGCTCGTGATCGGGGATACTCGTGATTATTTCATATGGGTTTATCTTGATAGTGCCCGTACCGAGCATTATCGAGTAATAATTCGACACGTACTTAAGCTCACTCGACTGCTCACCATCCTCGACTACCTCAAAGTAGAGTATGTTCTCAACAGCTCCCTGATTTACCACCTCTACCTCAGGGTAGTTGACCATAAGGAGCTCATGACCCTCGAGCAAACTGCCCGAGGCTATCTCATAGTCTGTATTCGAGTGCTTCTTTGCGTCGTAGATCCATTCCTCGCTCGCCGTGGTGATATAAAGCGAACGCTTTTCTATCGAGATCTCTGCGGGAATTATTTCGAGCAGGTAGCAGGGGTTTACATCTCTTCCCTTTCCGTCCTTGATCTGCAGAGTTGGGATATTCGGCACAGTTCCGACATTTATCAGCGACGCGTTGAAGGTCGCCACCATCAAGTCTCCCTCTGCAAGCGATCCGTCCGTGATCTCGTAAACGTCCCACGCAAGCTCGATGCCGTCGTATTCCTTGCTCTTGTCCTCGACCGCTACAGTAAGCGTGCGGCGGAGAATTCCGATCTCGGTCTCGGCATCAAGAATGCTGTAGGCGTGCGTTACGTCCTCGCCTGCGGCATTTGTTATCTTAACACTCTCGGCTATAGCGGAAAGCTTTGAGGCAAGCTCACTGACTACTCCCTTGCCCGAGTGAGCAAGCAGCTTTTCGTAGTAGTCGCCAAAGTCAAACTCGACCGCGGATATCACGTCGCCCTCTGCAAGATCCGCGCTCGGAGTCGGTTGCTCTCCGTAGAGCAAAACACTCTCGGTAGGCTTCACTTCGATCTTTCGCGGAACTATCGAGAAGCTCATCTCATCGCTGTACTCTATAGAACCGAAGGTCCTCTTTGAGAGAGCGCGCACGCGATAATTTCCGGGCATCGTGGGAACTGTATCGCTCCACACTCCGTCCTCTCCCGCATATTCGTAGCTGACGCGCGAGCAGAATGCATTGGCATCTGCATGTATCTCGTCGCCATACGCGAAGCTCTCGGGGCATTCGGCACTGATCATCTGCCCCTTAAAGAAGCAGAATGCAACCGTCGCGCCGACGACAAGGATAAGCAGCGACGCGAAGAGAAAAACGTGTCTCAATATGAGTGCCAAGGCTTTGGCAACTTTTTTTATTCTGTTTTCATAAGCCTCGTATCGCATACTTCTCCCAAAAATTAAATGATCAATTTGTTACTCTGAGCTCGCCGGGAATGCAGCTTATCGTGTAGTTACGCGACACGTCTGCTCCCTTTACGTTGACGATCGTTACGTTGGATACCCACGCCTCACTGACTCCGGGCTCTGTCTGAGTGCCCGAGATATAAACGTGCAGTATCTCGTGAAGACCTACGAGCGATCCGCCCGTGAGTGAATATTCGCGTGAGATAAGCGGTTTGCCGTCGTATTTCTTCTCTACGCTCGCGACCGTTATCTCTATAGGTCTCGGTGTGACCTTGATAGTGCCATAGCTCTTTTCTATTCTGTACTGGTATGTAACGTCGTTACCATTCGCGTCAATTATCTTCATACTGAAGGTCGCCGCGACCTCTCCGACGTCGGTTATCGAAGAGAGCGAGATGATGTCGAAGGTGTGTCCTTCGGCAAGCAGGTGGAAATCACCTGCAAAATTATCCGAGGTGTGCACATTTCCGTCGTAGACGAAGCTCATCACATCCTTGCCGTCCTCGCCGCAGCTACGCACCTTGATAAGCTCGCGGTATATCTGCATAATTCCGGTCTGTTGTGTGAGCGCAAAGTTGCTTGTTACGTCGTTTCCACTCGCATCGTAGACGGTATAATCGCTCATACCTATCGTGTGCTTACCGTAGGCTTCGGGGATGGCGTAATACTGCGGAATAAGAAGATAACCCTGCGCTTCGTACTCTTCAAAGCCGGTATAGGTGATCTCAGGACGTTCGTCGCCGAGTCTGTAGCTGTCACTGTTGAAAATAATGTCGACCTTGTTCGTCGCACCGCCGATATAGCCTGTGACCTCCACAGCGATCCAACCCATTCCGTCGATATAGACCTCAACCCACGCGTGTCGCATTTCCTTTGAAATACTCAACTCACGCATAGGCGCGGTGTCAAGCGCAAAGCCTTCGGTGTATCTCGCGGGAATTCCCATCGCGCGATAGAGCAACGTAGCCGCGGTCGCGAAATGTCGACAAATGCCGCTGCGGTATATATTCAAAAAGGCAAGTGCCATATTTTTTTCTTCATCAAGTGCGACGTCGTAGTCAAGGTCGTATTCTGCGCTGTCCTGAATGATCTGCGCGGCTCTGTATATCGTTGCGAGGTCACGGCCTACAAGTCCGTTGCGCGCCGCAAAATCTCTCATATAAACGAGCGTCTCCTGATCTATCTGCAGATAGTGCTCGTAAACGTGCTTTCTGTACTCGCGCTCAAACGCCGCAAGCTCGGGATCACTGTGCGTGTAAAGCGTGTTGAATACCTCAAGCGGATAATACTCGACCGCGTATTCCTTGGTCGGACTTCCGTAGAGCGTGTCGCGCCACTGATCGCGTCCCTCGTAAAACTCGCCCATCGCCACGTAGTAAGGCAGTCCGAAGCCGTCACCGCCCGTCCAGGAGATTGCAAGAGTGTTCATAGGGATGCCTGCGTTTCTCAGCGCAGTTCCGGTCAGATAATCAGCCGAAAAGCCGTTTATTGTCTCGGGATAGGTACGTGCGTACGACCAGCCGTCACCCATATACTGACCGAAGCTCTGGTCTTTGATATATATCCTGCCGCCCTTTTGCGTTCCGAGATAAGCAAGTGCGCCCTCGCGATCGTAGTCGTAGGGCTCTACGGTGAGCGCGCCCTCGCTCTTGATTATGTCGTAATAATGCGTTACGTCTCTGCCCGCCTCATCGACCACGCGAACGTATTCGATAGTGTTGGGCGAGGTTCCGGGCATCTCCTGACGTCCCGTGATCTTTACCTCTGCGACCGTGTGGCCGGGGAGAAGATCCCAATCATCAAATCCGAAATCCTTGCACTCTGCGATCTCTCCAAACTGCGTGGTGTACGGATAAGACTGAACATGAAGCTCGACGGGAGTTACCGTCAGCACTCCTTTCTCTACGTCTACCTCGTAGTTGTAGGTCACGTCGTTTCCGTTCGAATCGTAAACGTAAACGTCGCAGGTGTTAAATGCCGAACCGATCTCGGTCTGCTGGCCCGTCATGACCACCTTTATGTGATCTCCGGGCATAAGCGCGTCGGGCGTCTGGAGCGTCCAATTGTCGTACGAGAACGGAGTTCCGTCGTATTCTTTGAATTCTGTTCCCGTAGTTATCGAGAGCGTTCTTGGCATTATCTCGAGCACGCCGTACTCAAGGACTATATTGTAGTCCCCCGTAACGTCCGCGCCGAGCGCGTCAAAGATCGTGACGTATATTCTATTTTCGCTCTTTCCTACGCCACTCTGCAGACCCGTGACCTCAACCTTCGCGGTGTGTCCGGGCTTGAGCGAGCCGCTGAGCATCTCGTATCCGTCGTCGATCAGCGTACTGCCGTCGTACAGCTCTTTTGCGCTGTTGCTTCTGAATACGAGCGTGGGCGGGGAGTTAAAAACTCCGCCAAGCGAGAAGATAAGTATGAATACCAGCAAAAGCACCACGCTTACCGTCACTATTGACCCTATAGTTAAAAATTTCGATCTTCTGAACATAACTTAAATTTCTACCGTTCTAAAATCTTACGCATTTCTGCGAATTCTGTTGATATAATCTCTGCAAAGCTTCATCTCTGACTCGCCGAAAAGCTCGTCGAGGTAGGCAAGAAGCTCGTCTGCCGTGTTTCTGAAATATATCGGATTCTGCGACTCAAGCTTTCTCATTACCTTCTTGGCGAGTATATCGTCGAGCGCGTCAAGCTCCTCGCCGCCGCACGCGATATATACAGGCACGTAAGAAAGTATCTGCTTCATGATTCTGTTACCGAATGTAATGTGATAG
>JAFTKL010000042.1 GCA_017453285.1 Clostridia bacterium
TACCGGCAGATATAAATTTTTTTCGTTTGATTGACAGACCAAACAAAGAAGTCTATGTCGCTCTTCACAATTAAAACAAAAAGAAACACGCGGGAGGTACGGTCCGCGTGTTTCTACATCGCTATTGAGTTAAATAAACGATCGGAAATATTGCTATAGATCACAATATCCCAAACATCTTTAGAGAATATTGGCTCGAGTTACGTACAAACCCCTATACCAACACCCACAGGAAAGTTTTTTGCTTCTTTTTTTCAAAAAAGAAGAGAAATTTACTGCTCCAAGCTAACTTTCAATCCAATCCTCAGAGCAACTCGCGGCGGAGCTGATCGGGGGATTTGGGCGAGAGGTAGGAGGGGGGAATATCGAGTATCGATCTTGCGCCCGACGCGCCCTCGCGGTTGAGGCGCACGACGGCTCTCGCGGTCGCGACGAGGACGGAAGAGGTATACTCGGGATTAGAGTCGAGCTTGAGCGAGAACTCCATAACGTGTGTATTTTCGTTCTCAAGACCGCTCTTTCCGCTTCTGATAACGAAACCACCGTGCGGAATTCCGCTGTGATCGCGCTTCAGCTCCTCAGCCGAGATAAAATGCACGGTCGTGTCGTAGTCGGCAAAATAGTTGGGCATCGTCTTGATCTCGCGCTCAATACGCTCAAGATCCGCACCCTCCTTTGCAACGACAAAGCACTCGCGAGTGTGCTTTTCGCGAGTCGAAAGCTCGGGAGATATGCCCGATCTGACCGCCTCAAGCGCGGAGTCAACGGGGATGGTGTACTGCTTTGCGTCAAGCACACCTTCAATTCGTCTGATCGCGTCCGAATGTCCCTGGCTCACGCCCTTGCCCCAGAAGGTGTAGGTGCTTCCGTCGGGCAGGATCGACTCGGAATAAGCTCTCATAACCGAGAACATACCGGGATCCCAGCCGCACGAGATAAGCGCGACCTTGCCGCTCGCCTTTGCCGCGGCGTCTACCTTTTCAAAATGCTCGGGGATCTTCGCGTGCGTGTCAAAGCTGTCGATGCAGTTGAACATCGACGCGATCGCGGGCGTCTGCACGGGCAGATCGGTCGCCGATCCGCCGCAGATTATCATAACGTCTATCTTATCAGTCATATTTTTAGCCTCGTCGGCAAGCATTACGGGCACGCCTGCGGTGCGAAGCTTCACGGTCTCGGGCGGACGGCGCGTAAATACTGCGCAAAGCTCCATATCGGGATTGTGCGCAATAGCAGCCTCAACTCCGCGTCCGAGGTTCCCATATCCAAAAATTCCAACTTTAATACTCATAACATTTGCTCCAAAAAAAGAATACGCTTTATTTTAACACAGATGCGCCCGAAAATCAATAAATTCAAATAATATTTTTGAAAATTTTTCTGACCTTATTGACAAAGTGCGGAAAATAAGTTAAAATATTTATATAATTTGTAAAATAATTCCACCATAGGAGGACTTTATGTTTATCGTTGACTCTCACTGTGACAGTATTCAGCTTGTAGATCACTGCAAATACGGCATCGTTAACCCCCACAACTACAGCACAAAATATCAGCAGATCCAATTCGTAGCTATGATGACCGGCTGGCCCGGAGACACCGTTAAGGACGCTTGGCGCAGAGCCTGCCGCTACACAGGACTTTTCTGCATGGCTATGGAAAGCGAAAAGGATAAGGTAATTCAGATCAAGACTTATGCCGACATCGAGCGTGCCTTTGCCGAGGGCAAGCACGGCGCGCTGCTCACTATCGAGAGCGCGACCGGTGTTCAGAGCAGCCCCAAGCTCCTGCGCGACTTCTATAACGTGGGCGTGCGCGTCGTCGGTCTTACCTGGCTGACCAACGATATGGGCAAGAGCAATCGCGTATTTGAGGACGGCGAAGAGGATACCGGACTTACCGACGCAGGTCGCGAGATGGTTGCCGCAGGTAACGAGCTCGGTATGATCTGGGACGTTTCTCACCTCTCGGACGCAAGCTTCTGGCAGCTCGCTGAGCTCACTAAGAAGCCGCTTATCGCGACTCACTCCAACTTCCGCTCGCTCTGCTCTCACAGCCGTAACCTCACAGACGATATGGCTAAGGAGATCATCCGTCAGGGCGGTATGATCGGTCTTAACCTCCTCCCCGCATTTATCAGCGACGATCCCGATAAGAGAGGTGTCGCAGATTACTTTAAGCATATGGAATATTGCCTCGAGCTCGGCGGCGAAGATAATATCGGCTTCGGCGGCGATATCGACGGTACCTCGGGCAGATACCCTGCTCCCCTCGACGAGTCCTGCTCTATCCACGATAGACTCATCGAGTTTATGCAGAAGCATTACTCCGAAACCCTCGTCGAAAAATTCGTCGGCGGTAACTACTTGGCTTATCTTAAAAAGTATCTTTGAGAGTTAGTTTGAGTAGGAATTTTCTGTTCTTTTCTTGAAAGAAAAGAATTCGGTCAAAAACATAGTCGTCTCGAGTGTGAACGCGTAGCGCCCACTCGATACTCCTTGTTTTTTCCTATTTTCGCGTCGGCTTCATCGTCCGCAGGACGCGCCGACGTGAAAATCAAAAGAACTTCCTGTGGGGGTTGGCCAAGGGTTTTAATAGAACTCGTAACGATATTCCCTACGATAATTTGGGATACTGTAATCTATAGCAATATTCCCTTTCAAAGTTTAATTCAATAGCGATGTAGAAACACGCGGACCGTACCTCCCGCGTGTTTCTTTTTTATTATGAAGAGTGATATCTAAATCTTTGTTTGGTCTGTCAATCAAACGAAAAAAATTTATATATGCCGGTAGGGCGGGGGTTTACTCCCGCCGATGTCGTTACGATTACAAAATGAACTTCCGTATGCAA
>JAFTKL010000043.1 GCA_017453285.1 Clostridia bacterium
AACTGAACTACCGGGCCATATGGGCATCTTTCAGATGCCCTCATTGGAAACGGCAACTTGCCGTGGTGGGAACAATAGGGCTCGAACCTATGACCCTCTGCTTGTAAGGCAGATGCTCTCCCAGCTGAGCTATGCTCCCATTTGCTCGTCTTTTCGACAGCTCCACTATTATATCACACCAGATTTAGAATGTCAATACCTTTTTTTAATTTTTTTAAAAAATTTTTGAGTCTTTATTTTGCCGCGCTATTGCTTTTTTTATCGCTTGGTGCTATAATATAAAGTGATGTATTTTTTGCTTTTGTGAGGTTATATATGGAAAAGCTTGATATAAAATTCGATCTTCCCCTTGAAGCGCTTGAGGAGAAGCAACTCTCATCAACTCCTATATTCGACGGAAAGGTATTGCACGTAAGGCTCGACGAGGTCACGCTCCCGAACGGTGTGCTCTCCACTCGCGAATACTGCCACCACAACGGCGCGGTATGCGTAATTCCACTGACCGACGAGGGTGAAGTCATCTGCGTTCGTCAGTACCGCTACCCATTCCACGAGGATCTGCTTGAGATCCCTGCGGGCAAACTCGACTCTCCCGAAGAAGATCCGAACGATGCAGTTCGTCGCGAGCTTCGTGAGGAAACGGGTGCTGTGGCAAATAAGATAATATATCTCGGCAAGTACTACCCATCCCCTGCCATTCTCGACGAGTGCATTTATATGTATCTCGCGACCGGACTTGACTTCGGCGACACCGAATTTGACGACGACGAATTTATCGAGAGCGTGCGTGTGCCTCTCTCGAAGCTCGTTGAATTGACGCTTGACGGCAAGATCCGAGACGGCAAGACGCAGATCGCGGTTCTGCACGCTCAGATGATGATAGACAGAGGTCTGCTCGACTGATGCTGATATTTACTATGATCGTGCTGTCGATCAGCCTTATCGCAGTGACCTACGTATTTCTCGTTATGCCGCGAGCGGCAGACGGTGCGGATATGGATCTGCAGAGCAGCGACTACGCAGACGGCGGAATTTTCGGCAAAGAGCACAAAAGAGGCTCGATAGGAGCTATACGCGAGGCGCGCGACCTCGGCTTCGGAGTCGCTCTCGACGTTGGAATTTCCAAGGATCGTGAGATATTTGTTCTTCCCTCGATAAACGCCGATCTGACCTTATGTGACGGTGCGGCTATCTCGGGCGGAATACATAAGCTTGCCACCCTGCGCGAAGTTCTCTCTCTTCTCGACGGACAAGTTCCTCTGCTTATCCGAGTTGAAGCCGAGGACGAACGCGAGCGGCACACTCTCTGCAAACAGCTCTGCCTTGAGCTTGATGCATACGCCGGCGCATTTGCAGTCCGCTCGTCTGACGCGAAGGTACTGACATTTTTTAAAAAATACCGCCCGCGTTACGCGCGAGGTGTGATAGTTTCAAAAAACGACAAGCGCGGCTCGGCGATGGCGAGATTTTTGCGCAGACATATGTTCACCAATATCCTCACCCGCCCCGATTTTATCACCATCGACGGCAGGATGATGCGCGAGCCTGCGTTTTTGCTTGCAACTAAGGTCTTTCACAGACGCGGATTTGCTTTTACGGTCAGAAGTCAGAAGCAATACGAGCTTTGCAAGCAACGCGGAATTTATGCAATATTTGAAAACGTAATACCACAGTAAAGGAATTAATAATATGAAAAAGGCTTATTTTAGTGCAGATATCCTTCTGCCCGATTTCAATAAAACAGATGCAAAAAAGTGGGCTGTTATTGCCTGCGATCAGTTCACAAGCGAGCCTCACTATTGGGAGAGCGCAAAAAAGTTCATCGACGGTGCACCCTCGACGCTCGATCTCATTCTGCCCGAGGTGTATCTATGTGAGACCGAGGTGAGAATTCCCACGATCAACGCGAATATGGAGAAGTATCTGCGCGATCTGCTCGTCTGCCATCCCGACTCGATGATCTACGTTGAGCGCGAGCAGTCGGACGGAAGCGTCCGCCGCGGCATCGTTATGGCGGTAGATCTTGAGTGCTACGACTTCAAACGTGGTGCTGACTCGCTCATACGCGCGACAGAGGCGACGGTAATCGAGAGAATACCCCCAAGAGTTGCCATAAGACGCGACGCGAGCATCGAGCTTCCGCACGTTATGCTCCTCATCGACGACCCCGATAGAACTGTGATCGAGCCGCTCTCTACGGAGTCCTGCCCCGAGATCGCGTACGACACCGATCTTATGCTTGGCGGCGGTCACGTATGCGGAAGATATCTGGGCGAGGCGGCAAAGCAGCAGGTATCAGATGCACTTGACTCGCTTATCACACCTGCGGCTATGGAGAAGAGATACGGCGCCGCGACTCTCGCTCCCCTGCTCTTCGCGGTTGGCGACGGAAACCACTCGCTCGCGACGGCAAAGACCATTTACGAGGAAATAAAGTCCACACTCGGCGCGGATGCAGCGGCAGATCACCCTGCGCGCTACGCGCTCGTCGAGATCGTAAACATCCACGACGACGCGCTCAAGTTCGAGCCTATCTACCGCGTTGTGTTCAACGCAGAACCCGAGCATCTGCTCTCTTCGCTGAGAGCTTATCTCGGCGCGCTCTCGGGCACGGCTGAGGCGCAGACAATCGAGTATATCACTTCTGACGAGAGCGGCAGACTTGATGTCGCTCACCCTGAAAAGCAGCTCACGGTCGGTACTCTGCAGGATTTCCTTGACGTCTACGTAAAAGAAAACGCAGGCGTAGAGATCGACTACATCCACGGAGTTGACTCGGTTAAGAGCCTTATCAACAAAAACACCGTCGGCTTTATCTTTGACGGAATGAGCAAGTCCGAGCTTTTCAAAACTGTCATCTACGACGGTGCGCTCCCACGCAAGACCTTCTCGATGGGACACGCTGAGGACAAGAGATATTATCTTGAGTGCAGAAAAATAACTAAGTGATTTTGATTGGAGTATATTATGAGTGATTCTTGGGAAATACTTCGCAGTGAGTGCGAGAGCTGCAAAGCCTGCGAGCTTCACACGACGCGCACAAATTGCGTTTTCGGAACGGGAAATATCAATGCAGATCTCCTTTTCGTAGGCGAAGCACCGGGCGACAACGAGGACAAGACGGGTATTCCGTTCGTAGGTCGTGCAGGTCAGCTTCTTGACCAATATCTCTATGCGGTAGATATTCCGCGTGAGAGCGTTTATATTGCAAATATCCTCAAGTGCCGTCCGCCAAAGAACAGAGATCCTCTGCCCGCAGAGGAGGACGCGTGTATGGACTTTCTGCGCAGACAAGTAAAGCTTATCCGCCCGAAGATCATCTTGTGTCTTGGCAGAATAGCCGCTATGCGACTCATCCGCCCCGACTACAAGATCACAAAAGAGCACGGTGAGTGGGTGCAGAAGGGCAATTTCCTCATAACTGCCGTTTACCACCCTGCACTTCTTTTGCGCGATCCACGCAGAAAAGAAGAGATGCTCGTGGATATGAAAAAGATCAAGGAAAAGCTTGATCAGATAGACTGAGAAAGGACAACCCCCAATGATAGATTTTACTTCCTTTCTGAACACGGTCATCACGATGTTCGTAATACTCGTCGTGGGATACGTGCTCGGAAAGACAAACGTAATTGACGGAGTAGCATCGAAAAAGCTCTCGAAACTGATAGTTGCCGTGGCACAGCCCGCGCTTATCATAAGTTCTATAATCAGCAAGCAGTATTCCCCCGAGAACCTCAAGCTCTCGCTGATCAGCCTTACATTCGGATTCGTGATGCACTTCATTATGTCACTCATCGCGTTCGTCGCGTGTCTGAAGATAAAGGACATCAACGAGCGCAAGGTCACCGAGTTCGCTATGGTATTCGGAAACATCGGATTTCTCGGAATTCCCGTGCTTGGCTCGCTCTTCCCCGAGAACGGCGAGTACGTCGCGTCCTTCTTCGTAGTAAGCTTCAATATTCTTCTCTGGGTGATCGGTCTTGGCATCATCGCACGCAAGCGCGACGACATCAAGCTGACCGCAAAGAAGATTTTCATCAACAAGGGCACAGTTCCCACGCTTATCGGCTATCTCGTTTTCCTTATCCCCGCGCTTCTGCCCGAGTTCACGCTCCCCGTCGTAGTCACGAAAAGCGTTGACTACATCGCGTCGCTCTGCACTCCGATATCTATGCTTATCATAGGTGCGCTTCTCTCGAACAGATCTCTCAAGCAGATCTTCGGATCGGGCAAGGTCTACTACCTCTGCCTTTTCAAGCTGATAGTAATTCCGCTCTTCTTCTGCTTTACGCTCAAGATCCTCGGATTTTCTGACTTCTGGGTGCTCTTCATCACCGCAGTTTCGGGTATGCCCTCGGCAAGCTCGACGAGTATGTTCGCAGAGCTTTACGACACCGCTCCCGGCTTCTCAGCTCAGGGCGTAGGAACGTCCACTCTGCTCTCTCTTGCCACGATGCCCGCAGTTATACTGCTCGCAACCGAAGTTGTGAAGTGGAATATCGCTTTATTTTAAAATTTTTTTGATTTTTTGCAGCAAAGCTATTGACAAAAACGCTTTACCGTGCTAAAATGATTGCATCAAGTTAAAGGAGACAGTAAAAATGAACCGTTTCTTCGCTAACAATTACTTTTACCTTTATTTTTATTACTTTTGCGGTAATAATTGATAAGGGTGTTTTGTTGCGGGACTCGGAATTTTTTCTGACTTAAAGGTTTATCAGATATTTTTAAGCCTCTCGATGCTAAGCACCGAGAGGCTTTTTATTCTTAGTACCGTCTCGGTGTTCGCATTCGGCACTTGTAATTTTTTCAGATAGTTCAAAGGAGAAAACAAAAATGATCGCAGTACTTAAAAGCGGAACAAGTCAAAAACAGCTCGATAATCTCACGTCCTGGCTCAAGGCACAAGGACTCGACGTGCATATCTCTGTCGGAAACGAACACACGGTAGTAGGACTTATCGGCGACACGAGCAGGATCGACGAGGAGCTGCTCGGCAGCCTTGATATAGTTGACAGCGTAAAGCGCATCAGCGAGCCCTTCAAGAGCGCGAACAGAAAATTCCACCCCGACGACAGTATCATAAAGGTCGGCAACACCTCGGTCGGCGGCGACACCTTTGCTATCATCGCAGGCCCCTGCTCTGTTGAGAGCGAGGAGCAGGTGATGCAGATCGCAAGATCGGTCAAGGCATCGGGAGCGACTATGCTCCGCGGCGGCGCGTTCAAGCCGAGAACCTCGCCCTACGATTTTCAGGGGCTGAAGGCTGACGGCATCGAGATACTTCTTGAAGCAAAGAAGGAGACCGGACTGCCGATCGTCACCGAGATAATGAACGCAAACCATCTGCCTCTCTTCGAGGACGTCGACGTAATTCAGGTCGGAGCGCGCAATATGCAGAACTTCGAGCTTCTCAAGGAGCTCGGAAAGACTAACAAGACCATTCTTCTCAAGAGAGGTCTTGCAAACACCCTCAAGGAATTCCTTATGTCCGCCGAGTACATTATGGCTGGCGGAAACGAAAATATCATTCTCTGCGAGCGAGGCATCCGCACATTTGAGACCTACACTCGCAACACGCTCGACCTCTCGGCTGTTCCTATGCTCAAAGAGCTGACGCATCTTCCCATCATTATCGACCCCTCGCACGCGACCGGTGTTGCCAGACTTGTCAAGCCCATGGCTATGGCGGCGGCTACCTGCGGTGCTGACGGACTTATGATAGAGGTACACAACGATCCCAAGAATGCGCTCTGCGACGGTGCGCAGTCGCTCACGCCCGAGGCGTTTGACGACGTAGCACGCGCGGTATCCCGCATACTTGCTGCGATAAAGGAGCTTTGAGATGACTGTTGGAATTTGCGGCCTCGGACTTATCGGAGGCTCGATGGCAAAGGCATACAAAGCGTCGGGACACAGAGTCCTCGGCTTTGATATAGATCAGGCAACGCTCGGCTACTGCGAACTTGCGGGAATAACCGACGGTGTACTGGACGAGAGCACGATCGGCGAGTGCGAGCTTTTATTCGTAGCTCTCTACCCCACCGCCTCTGCGCGCTATCTTGAGAGCGTGGCGCATCTTATCTCTAAGGATGCGACCGTGATAGATCTGTGCGGAACAAAGGTGAAAATATGCGAGTGCGGCTTCGCGCTTGCAGATAAGTACGGCTTCAGCTTTATCGGCGGTCACCCGATGGCAGGAACGCAGTACTCGGGTATCAAGCACGCACGCGCAACCCTTTTCAAGAATGCGCCTATGGTGCTCGTTCCACCCGTGTTCGACGATATCGCTCTGCTTGACAAGATCAAGCAGCTGCTTGCCCCCGCAGGCTTCGGTCGCTTCTCTGTCACGACGGCAGAGCGACACGACGAGATGATCGCCTTCACCTCTCAGCTTGCGCACGTGGTATCGAACGCATACGTAAAAACACCTACCGCGCAGAACCACAAGGGATTTTCCGCGGGAAGCTACAAGGATATGACGAGAGTTGCGTGGCTCAACGAGAATATGTGGACCGAGCTATTCCTTGAGAACCGCGAGCCGCTTCTCTTTGAGCTCAATTCGATAATAAATTCTCTCTCGGAATACAGAGATGCAATTGAAAAATGCGACGCAGACAGACTTCGCGGACTTCTCAGGGACGGCCGCGAGGCTAAGGAACGCGTCGACGGATAATTCTAATTTCAGGAGATCGTAATGAAAAAGGTCAGAGTCAATGCGTCGTCAGCTTACGACGTGATAATAGGAAAAGGACTTCTCTCAAGCCTTGCTGAATACGTGCTTGAGGCTGTCGGTAAGGCAAAGCTTTGCATCGTCACCGACGACAACGTAGACGCGCTCTACTCGGCGGCGGCTGTAAAGTCGCTGAAGGCGGCAGGCTTCGAGGTCGAAAAATTCGTCATCGCACACGGCGAGGCATCAAAGAACACGGCAAATCTCATCTCTCTGCTCGAGTTTTTGGCAGAGCGACGCTTCACGCGCTCTGACGTGATGATCGCGCTCGGCGGAGGCGTGGTCGGAGATCTGTGCGGCTTTGCGGCAGGAGTATATCTGCGAGGCATAAGATTTATCCAAGTCCCCACCACTCTTTTGGCGGCGGTCGACTCGTCGGTTGGCGGAAAGACGGCGGTAGATCTCGCCGCAGGCAAGAACCTTGCGGGAGTTTTCCATCAGCCCTCGCTCGTTCTCTGCGACATCAAGACTCTTGACACGCTTGAGGACTCTGTCTTTGCCGACGGCTGTGCCGAGGTAATAAAATACGCTATTATCAACGACCGCGAGATGTTCGGCAGATTGCAAGGCGGAATTCGAGAGAACGTCGAGGACGTCATCGCCGATTGCGTGAAGCACAAGGCAGACATCGTCGCGCTTGACGAGTTTGACCGCGGCACGCGCCAGCTTCTTAATCTCGGTCACACGGTCGGTCACGCGATCGAGGCACTCTCAAATTTTGATATCTCGCACGGAAGCGCGGTCGCGATCGGCACGGTCATAGTCACGAAGATCGCCGTGTCGATGGGCATATGCAACACTGAGGATCAGGTGGCGATCACTTCTCTTCTTCACAGTGTCGGACTTCCCACCGACTGCCCCTACTCCGCTCCCGAGCTCATACGTATCGCGACGGCGGACAAGAAGCGCGAGGGCGACTCGATAACGCTCATTCTCCCGAACGGCATCGGCAACTGCAGACCGCAAAAAATTGCGGTATCCGAGCTTGAGGGATACATCAGCAAAGGACTCTGAATATGAAAGCTACACTTACTCCATCGATCGCAAACGGCGCTGTGCGTGCGATCGCGTCAAAATCAATGGCTCACCGCCTTTTGATCTGCGCGGCGTTCGCGGATGCTCCCACGACCGTGATCTGCACCGAGACGAATAACGACATTGAGGCGACAGCCGCGTGTCTCTCGGCTCTCGGCGCGAATATAAAAAGAACGGGCGACGGCTATACGGTCGAGCCTATCGAGCGCGAGCGCATTCCCGATTCTCCCCTGCTGGAGTGCGGCGAGAGCGGCTCGACTCTGCGCTTTATGCTACCCATAGTGGCGGCACTCGGCAAGGGCGGTAGATTTGCGCTTCACGGCAGACTGCCCGAGCGTCCGCTCTCTCCTCTTCGCGAGGAACTTGAAGCACACGGAATAACGCTCCACGGCAAAGAGCTGCTGACACTTAGCGGCAAACTCAACGGCGACAGCTTCTCTATCGACGGCGGAGTTTCCTCGCAGTTCGTCAGCGGACTTCTCTTTGCGCTCTCTCTGCTCGGGCATCCGTCAACGCTGCGTATCACGGGCAAGCTCGAGTCTGCGCCCTACGTTGATATGACCTGCAACTCGCTCGCGCTCTTCGGTGCTGCACCGATAAAGACCGAGAGCGGATTTGAGATAAACGCAGGCGGCAAGCTCTCCACGCCGACGCACATCGCGGTCGAGGGTGACTGGTCGAACGCGGCTTTCCCGCTCGCGCTCGGTGTACTTTCGGGCGAGGTCGAACTACTTGGTCTTGACCAGAATTCCGCTCAGGGCGACTCAAAGATCGTAGAGCTTCTGCGCGAATTTGGCGCGGATATAACATATATCCCCGAGCGCCGCTCGTATATCGCCAAAAAGAGCGAGCTACACTCTATTCGCATCGACGCGTCGCAGATCCCCGACCTCGTACCGATACTCGCGACCGTCGCATCCGTGGCAAAGGGACGCACGGAGATATACGGTGCGGCGAGACTGAGACTGAAAGAGAGCGACCGACTTGAGTCGACCGCGCAGATACTGAACGCGCTCGGCGCGTCTGTAACTGTCAGCGACGACGGACTTATGATCGACGGTGTTGACTCTCTTCGCGGCGGATACGTAGACTCCTGGGGAGACCATCGTATTGCCATGAGCGCGGCGGTCGCGTCTGCGGTGGCAAGCGCGCAGGTCACGATAGAGCGCGCAGAGGCGGTACAGAAATCCTACCCGCGCTTCTGGGATGATATGATGTCCTTGGGAATCAGGACATCTATAATATAACACTTGAAATATCTCAATATCTGTGATATAATATATTGTTGGATATCACAGATGAAAGGAAACGAAATATAATGAAAAAATACGACGTTGTAATAATCGGCGCAGGTCCTGCGGGAATATTCACAGCACTTGAGATGTTAAAGCTCGGAAGTGACAAAAAAATACTCGTAGTTGAGAAAGGCAGAGCGATCGAAAACCGCAGTTGCCCTAAATCAAAGACCAAAAAATGCGTTTCCTGCAAACCTTATTGCCATATAACCACGGGCTTTTCGGGTGCGGGCGCGTTCTCGGACGGGAAGCTTTCGCTCTCGTACGAGGTCGGAGGCGACCTTCCCACGCTTATCGGCGAGAGCTTCGCGCAGGAAATGATAGATTACACCGACTCTATATATCTTGACTTCGGTGCCGATCCTCACGTTGAGGGCATCGGCAACAACGAAGAGGTCAAGGAGATACGCAAAAGAGCCATCAAGGCGGGACTGAAGCTGGTCGACTGCCCTATCCGCCACCTCGGCACAGAGAAAGCGCAGGAGATCTACTACGCTATCGAGCAGTATCTGCTTCGCGGCGGCGTTGAGATCAAATTCGGATGCGAATGTGCCGACGTTATCATCAAGGACGGCGAGTGCAAGGGCGTTATTCTGCGCGAGGGCGGCAAGGAACTCGAGTGCTTTGCCGATCACACGGTCATAGCTACCGGTCGTCGCGGCGCGGATTGGCTTGAGGAGCTTTGCGCGAAGCACAGCATCGCTCACCTGCCCGGCACGGTCGATATCGGAGTGCGCGTTGAGATACGCAACGAGATCATGGAGAGCGTGAACAACGTACTCTACGAATCGAAGCTCATCGGCTATCCTCAGCCCTTCAAGAACAAGGTGCGCACCTTCTGTCAGAACCCCGGCGGATTTGTAAGCCAGGAGAACTACGACAACGATCTCGCGGTGGTGAACGGACACTCCTACAAGGATCTCAAGTCGCCCAATACCAACCTTGCGATCCTCTGCTCGCACAACTTTGCAGAACCCTTCAATCAGCCTATCGCGTACGCGAAAAAGGTTGGTGAGCTTACGAATATGCTTGGCGACGGTCACATTATGGTACAGCGCTTCGGCGATATTCTTGACGGCAAGCGCACCTGGGAGGAGGAGCTTTCACGCTCCAACGTGCGCCCCACGCTTCCCGATGCGGTCGCAGGCGACATCACATCGGCTATGCCCTATCGCGCTATGACGAACATCATAAACTTCATCCAGGCTGTAGACTACGTAGTACCCGGCTTTGCATCGACCGAGACTCTTCTCTACTCGCCCGAGCTGAAGTTCTACTCCAACAGAGTCAAGATGGACTCGGATTTCAACACAAACATTTCAGGACTCCACTGCCTCGGTGACTCGAGCGGCTGGACGCGCGGACTTATGATGGCGTCTGTAATGGGCGTTCTGATGGGCAGAAAGCTGGTATAATAAAAATGGCTACCACTTACGGAAAAAATCTCAAATTATCAATATACGGCGGCTCGCACGACGAGTGCATCGGAGTGACGGTATCGGGACTTCCGAGTGGCATTACGGTCGACCGCGCAGAGCTTCTTCGCTTTATGGAGCGCCGCGCACCCGGACGGAGCCTGATGTCGACTCAGCGCAAAGAGCCCGATAGACCCGAATTTCTCAGCGGTGCTGTCGACGACGGCGAGAAGATCACACTTGACGGCGGCGAGCTTCACGCGATAATCCGTAACACCTCGCAGAGATCGGCGGACTATTCAAATCTTGAATTTATCCCCCGTCCCTCGCACGCAGACTTTGCCGCAAGAATGAAGTACGGTGAGAACGTCGACCTTCGCGGCGGCGGACATTTCTCGGGCAGACTCACAGCTCCCATGTGCATCGTGGGCGGAATTTGCCTGCAATATCTGCGCTCGCGCGGAATTGAGATAGCGGCGCACTTCTACTCGATCGGCGGCATCAAGGACAAGCCTTTTGATCTTGCCAAGGTGTCGACGGCAGATTTTGAAATATTGCGCTCACGCTCGGACTTCCCCGTTCTTAGCGAGGATGCAGGAAAACTTATGCGCGAGAAGATAGAAGAGGCACGCACCTCCCTCGACTCTGTCGGCGGCGTGGTCGAGTGTGCTATCCTCGGTGTTCCCGCGGGACTTGGCGAGCATATGTTCGACGGTGTTGAAAATCGCATCTCTGGCATAGTTTTCGGCATCCCTGCAGTCAAGGGCATCGAATTCGGCAACGGCTTTGAATGCTCGACTCTCCACGGCTCGCAGAACAACGACCCATTTGTGACCGACGGCGAGAAAATATTCACCTCAACCAACAACGCGGGCGGCATTCTCGGAGGTATGTCGAGCGGAATGCCGATAGTCTTCCGCGCGGCGATGAAGCCGACTCCCTCTATATATCTTGAACAGGACAGCGTTGATATGGTGAGTATGAAGCCTGTCAAGCTCTCTATCAAGGGCAGACACGATCCCTGTGTGGTCGTACGCGCGCTCCCCGTCTTCGAGGCGGCAGCGGCGATCGCCTTGACCGATCTTCTGCTTGATAATTAACCCCAAAACGAAGGTAATCTTATGGAACTCAACGAATTAAGACAACAGATCGATGAAATAGACCGCGAGCTCGTCTCGCTCTTCATCCGCCGTATGAATTGCTCGGCAGGCGTTGCCGAATATAAGCGCGAGCACGATATGCCCGTGCTCGACGCATCGAGAGAGCGTGCGCTTCTCTCCAAGATCTCCGAGCTCTCGGGCGAGGAATTCGAGGAATACTCGAGAACTCTCTACTCCACCATCCTCTCGCTCTCTCGCTCCTATCAACACAAGCAGCTCGGCGAGACGACAGAGCTTTATAACGAGATCGTAAAGGCGATCGACGAGACTCCCCGTATGTTCCCCGAGCGCGCGAACGTTGCGTGTCAGGGCGTTGAGGGAGCTTATTCGCAGATCGCGGCTGAGCGTCTCTTCTCTGCCCCAGACATCACCTTCTTCTCAAATTGGGAGGGCGTTTTCTCGGCGATCGAGGCGGGAATGTGCCGCTACGGCGTTATCCCGATAGAAAACAGCACGGCAGGCTCTGTCAAGAAGGTCTACGATCTGATGATCAGCAAGAATTTCAAGATCGTGCGCACGGTGCGCATCAAGATTGACCACTGTTTACTTGCAAAAAAAGGCACGAAGCTCTCAGAGATCAAGGAGATCTTCTCGCACGAGCAGGCTATCAGCCAGTGCGCGTCATTTCTCGCTTCTCTTGGCAAGGACGTGAAGATCACGCGTGTTGAGAATACCGCAAAGGCGGCGCAGATGGTCGCAGACTCGGACAGAGACGACGTTGCTTCGCTCTCCTCTCGCTCTTGTGCGACTCAGTACGGACTTGACGTGATCGCAAGCGCAGTCCAGGACAACGGCAACAACCACACTCGCTTTATCTGCATTACTAACAAGCTTGAGATATACCCCGGTGCCGACCGCACCTCGCTTATGCTCGTCACACCTCACCGTCCGGGTGCGCTCTTCCGCATACTCTCGCGCTTCAACGCACTCGGGATCAACCTCATCAAGCTCGAGTCGAGACCTATTCCCGACCGCGACTTTGAGTTTATGTTCTACTTTGACCTTGAGTCCTCGGTATATTCTCCCAAGCTCGCAAGTCTCCTTTCCGAGCTCGAGCAGGAATGCGAGGAATTTACCTATCTTGGCTCTTACTCTGAGGTGATATGATGAAATACGGATACAAGCATCTTAAATGCGGACTTATAGGCAAGAAGCTCGGACACAGCTTCTCAAAGCCGATACATAACGCGATAGCGGATTACCCGTTCGAGCTTTACGAGCTTGCGCCCGAAGAGGTTGGAAGCTTTGTGACTGACGGTGATCTTGACGCTTTCTGCGTTACAATTCCCTACAAAAAGGACGTTATGCCTTTTCTTGACGAGATCTCCAAAGAGGCGCTCGACATTGGCGCCGTCAACGTGGTCGTCCGACGAGATGGCAGACTTTACGGATATAACACCGATTATTTCGGATTTGACTATATGGTCAAGCGCTCGGGCGTTGAGGTCGAGGGCAAAAAGGCGATCGTTTTCGGCAACGGCGGCGCATCTGCGACTATTTGCACGCTTCTTCGCGACAAGCACGTGCGTGAGCTCGTCATCATAGGCATTGAGGACAACACTCCCGAGAATATCGCAAAGCACTCGGACGCGCAGATCGTGGTCAACGCGACTCCCGTAGGTATGTACCCGAATAACAACGTCGCGCCTACCTCTCTTTCCTGCTTTCCCGCTTGCGAGGCGGTGTTCGACGTGATCTACAATCCGTCAAAGACCGCGCTTATGCTTGAGGCAGAAAAGCTCGGCATCGCTACCGTCGGCGGTCTTTCGATGCTCGTCGCTCAGGCAGCAAGAGCATTTGAGCACTTCACGGGCGACGGTTACGAAGAAGGAATTATTGAGCAGGTCGTCTCAAAGATCACGGCACAGACGGCAAATCTTATTCTTATCGGTATGCCCGGATGCGGCAAGAGCTCGGTCGGAAAGATCATCGCCGAGAAGCTCGGACGCGAGTTCCTCGACTCTGACGAGGAATTCGAGAAGATGCACGGCATCACTCCCGCTGAAGCTATAAACACACTTGGCGAGGAGAAATTCAGACTTATGGAAACCGAGACGCTCTCCGAGATCGCAAAGCAGAGCGGCAAGGTCATCGCGACAGGTGGCGGTGTCGTAACGCAGGAGCGCAACTATCCTCTGCTCCATCAGAACGGAGTTATAGTTTTCCTTGAACGCGAGCTTCAAAATCTCGCGACCGACGGTCGTCCACTCTCGCAGAGAGGCTCGCTTGAAGCTCTCTACGCAAAGCGCATCGATCTCTACCGCGCGTTTGCCGACGTCACGCAGAAGAGCACCGAGGGCAAAGAACTGACCGCGGATGCGATAATTGAAGGATTTAAGAATTTTATCGGAGCAAAGGAGCAGATATGAAAATTCTCGTCATAAACGGACCTAATCTCAATATGCTCGGCATCCGCGAGCCCGATATCTACGGCAAGCAGGATTTCGACGCTTTACAGAAATATATACGAGAGTGCGCAGACGCGCTCTCGCTCAAGGTCACGCTCTTTCAGTCGAACCACGAGGGCGAGATCGTTGATGTGATCCAAGCGGCTTACGGCGTGTACGACGGGATCGTTATAAACCCCGCCGCTTACACCCACACGAGCGTGGCTATACTCGACGCGCTCAAGGCAGTAGGTATCCCCACCGTCGAGGTGCATCTGTCCGACGTCAACTCGCGCGAGGAGTTCAGAAGACATTCCTTCGTCTCGCTCGTTGCTAAGAAGACTATCGCAGGTCTCGGATTTGAAGGCTATCGGCAAGCGCTTGAGTATTTTGCCTGATATGCAGGAGAGATTTCTTGTAATCGACAAGGACGGCATCCGGCTGCTCGGATATCCTCTCCGTCTGACTCCGACAGAGACAAAGCTCCTCACGCTTATCACCGAGAGAGGTGAGGCAAGCGCACAGCTTCTCTGCTCTCTGCTGAACGAGGGTGTCGGCCGTCAGAACGTGGCGGTGCATATAAGCTCGATCAACCGCAAGGCTCAGAGCATCAGCGGAAGAAAGCTTGTTTGCTTCAAAAATAATCTTTACGGAATAAATCCGTGTATGTGAGTGTATGAATAAGATAAATTACAGCCTTTTGCTTGAGGAAGAGATAGCGAAAATAAAAAAGAGCGGTCAGCGCAAAAGCCTTTTGCTTCACGCGTGCTGTGCGCCCTGCTCGAGCTCTGTGCTTGAGTATCTTTCAAGCTTTTTCGATATAACTCTCTATTTTTACAATCCTAATATTTCCCCCGCAGAAGAGTTCAAGTTCCGGGAGGATGAGCTGCGCAGATTGATAGGCGAGATGCCCCTGCCGAGCGAGGTAAAGCTCTTTACAGCCTACTATGACCCGAGCGAGTTTGAGGAGATCTCACGCGGCAGAGAGGAGCTTGACGAGGGCGGCGCGCGCTGCTACGATTGCTACAAGCTCCGCCTGCGCAGTACGGCGGATATAGCAAAGCACGGCGGATTTGACTATTTTTGCACTACTCTCTCGATAAGTCCATATAAGAATGCCGAGTGGCTCAATTCTATTGGCAAGGAGCTCTCCGAAGAGTACGGCGTTGCGTATCTCTACTCTGATTTCAAGAAAAAGAACGGATATAAGCGTTCCTGTGAGCTCTCCGAGATCTATTCGCTCTACCGACAGGACTATTGCGGCTGCGAGTTTTCCAAAAAAGCGGCTGAGAGAAGAAAAAGTGAAAAAAAGTAAGGTGACATTCCAGATATATACGAATATTTTAAACTTTTTTCAAAAAAGGTATTGACATTTGCAAACTTTTGTAGTATAATACCAATGTTGCGAAAAGCAATACCCTCTATAGAGAACCTTGGAGAGTTTACTCCAAGTAAAACATTAAAACTGTATATGCGAGAGTGGCGGAACTGGCAGACGCGCACGTTTGAGGGGCGTGTAGTTCACACTGTACGGGTTCAAGTCCCGTTTCTCGCACCAAAAAGGACACCAAACGGTGTCCTTTTTTCATTCATACATATTGAAAATTTTTCTAAAATGTTGTATAATATTGGTATAGCCGAAGAGAGTCGAACTAATACGCCCTGCGGCGAGCAATTTTCGCGTCTTTCGCCAGATCTCGTCTTGCAAGATCGGCATCTTGCTTCAACTCGCTTTGACAAAATCCATCAAAAATTGCAACGCCGGAGGGTGCTTCGCAGTTTTGAGTGAACAAATATTTTGCAAATGCAAAGAGAAAATGCGCAGTAATATAAGATATTGCAAGCATTTTATCTGCCGCAGATGTGAATATTTGTCACACAAAACCGTATGAGTTCGGCTCTCTTCGGCTATATAAAATCGAGGTGAGGAAATGAGCTCTGAAAATTGCATCTGTCTGCTGACTTTTATGCGTGCGGGCGAGATATCCGGCGACGTTGATACGCTCATATCCTCTCTTCCGTTCGGCGAGAGCGAGCGCGAGCGGCTTCGTTCTATAAAAAATCCTGCCGCGCAGAAAAACTCGCTTTCTGCCCTGCTCTGCCTTGATCGACTTATCAAGCGCACAGATCTTGGTAGTGAGGATCTCACCGTCATCCGCGAGAAGAACGGCAAGCCGCGTTTTGCCTCTCTGCCGTATCACTTCAGCATCACGCACTCGCGCGATCTTTGTGCCGTCGCGCTATGCAAAGAGAACGTGGGGCTTGATCTCGAGTTTGTCGACGAATCGCGCAACACAGAGGCTCTCTCGAAGCGTTTTTTCAGCCCCGAAGAGCATTCACAGATCTTTGAGGGCAAGAGTGCCGCCCGGGATTTCTTCGCGCTCTGGGTAAAAAAAGAGGCTCTTGCAAAGCTTTCGGGTGAGGGGCTCGCATCGATCTGCCGCGGACAGATAATTGACCGCTCTGCGCATTCCTTCAAGGAATACAGGCTCACGGTCGACGGTGCGGATGCATGCCTTGCGCTCTGCTTTGAGAAAGCTGCGCCGAACATAGCTATTAACGACACCTACGAGGAGATAAAAATATATGAAATACAGAATTGAACATGATTCGATGGGCGAGATCGAGGTCGAGGAAAGTCGCCTTTGGGGCGCGCAGACCCAGCGAAGCCTTGAGAATTTCCGCATCGGCGTGGGACTCGAGACTATGCCCTCCGAGATAATACACGCCTTCGGCATTCTCAAGCTTGCCGCCGCGCGAGCAAACGCGGAGCTCTGCCCCGAGAGAATGACCGAGCAAAAGCTCTCTCTCATCACATCCGCCGCCGAGAAGATCATCTCGGGCGAGCTTGACGAGCATTTCCCGCTCGTCGTATGGCAGACAGGTTCGGGTACGCAGACAAATATGAACGCAAACGAGGTGATCGCAAACTACGGCAATCTTCTCGCGCAAGAAAAGATACTTCACCCCAACGACGACGTAAATATGTCGCAGTCCTCGAACGACACCTTCCCCACCGCGATGCACATAGCCGCACTTCGCTCGATCAGAGAGCTTCTGCTCCCCGCGCTCGATCTGATGATCGACGAGCTCTGCCGTCTTGAGCGCGAGAACGAAGGAGTTATCAAGAGCGGAAGAACACATCTTCAGGATGCAACGCCGATCAGCTTCTCGGGAGAGATCTCGGGTTGGAGATCCTCGCTTGAGAAGGATAGAAAAATGATAAAGCTCGCATCTGCCGAGCTTTGCAGTCTCGCGCTCGGCGGCACGGCAGTCGGGACAGGGCTCAATGCTCCCGACGGATTTGACACACTCGTGGCTCGCAAGGTCGCGGAGATAACCTCGATTCCCTTTATCACCGAGGACAACAAATACCACGCGCTCACCTCGAAGGATGAGCTCGTATTCGCGCACGGCGCGCTCAAAGCGCTCGCGTCTGACCTATGGAAGATTGCAAACGACGTGCGCTGGCTCGCATCGGGCCCGCGTTGCGGTCTTGGCGAGATAAAGATACCCGAAAACGAGCCGGGCTCGTCTATTATGCCGGGAAAAGTCAACCCAACTCAGTGCGAGGCTATGACTATGGTGGCTCTGCAGGTCATCGCCAATGACACGGCAGTCGGAATGGCGGCATCTCAAGGCAATTTTGAGCTCAACGTATTTATGCCTGTCTGCGCGTACAACTTCTTGCAGTCGGTAAGACTGCTCGCGGATGCGATAGAGTCATTCAGAGCAAACTGCGTATGCGGAATCGTGGCAAACCGCGAGAGGATGCAGGAATACCTCAACAACTCGCTGATGCTCGTCACTGCTCTCAGCCCCTACGTTGGCTACGAAAACGCGGCGAAGATCGCGAAGCTCGCGTATTCGCAAAATATCACACTTAAAGAAGCAACTCTCAAGCTCGGTCTTATGGACGAGTCGAGATTTGACGAAATATTTCACCCTGAACAAATGGTTTAACAAGAGGAAAAAGTTATGGACGTAAGAAAAGAATCACTCAGAAAGCATTATGAATGGAACGGTAAAATAGAGGTAGTTACACGCTGCCCGATCGAGAACAGAGAGGATCTCTCGCTTGCATACACACCAGGCGTGGCAGAGCCCTGCCTTGAGATACAGAAGGATATCAACAAGTCCTACGAGCTCACCCGCTGCAACAATCTCGTTGCGGTTATCACAGACGGCACGGCAGTGCTCGGTCTTGGCGACATCGGTCCCGAGGCAGGAATGCCCGTAATGGAGGGCAAGTGCGCGCTCTTCAAGGCGTTTGCCGACGTTGACGCATTCCCGCTCTGCGTGCGCTCCAAGGACGTTGACGAGATCGTGCGCACGGTATATCTCATCTCGGGAAGCTTTGGCGGCATCAATCTCGAGGACATCGCCGCTCCGCGATGCTTTGAGATCGAGCAGAAGCTCAAAGAGATCTGCGACATTCCCGTATTCCACGACGATCAGCACGGAACTGCCATTGTAGTTGCCGCGGCGCTTCTCAACGCGCTCAAGATCGTAAAGAAGGACATCGGCTCGGTCAAGGTCGTTATCAACGGCGCAGGCGCGGCAGGATGCGCGATAGGCAGACATCTGCTTAATATGGGTGTTAAAAATCTTACTATGGTCGACCGCTTCGGTATCATCAGCCGCGACGACGAAACACTTAATGATGCTCACAAGGCGATTGCAGAACTTACCAACCACTCGCTCGCGCGCGGAAATCTCGCAGACGCGATGCGCGGCGCTGACGTATTCATCGGCGTTTCCGCTCCCGGAATAGTAAGCGAAGAAATGGTCGCATCTATGGCTACCGACGCGATCGTTTTCCCGATGGCAAATCCCACCCCTGAGATCATGCCCGACCTTGCCAAGAAGGCAGGCGCACGCATTGTCGGCACGGGACGCTCGGACTTCCCTAACCAGATCAACAACGTTCTCGCCTTCCCCGGAATTTTCCGCGGCGCGCTTGATTGCAGAGCATCCTGCATCAACGAGGAAATGAAGGTCGCAACCTCGTATGCGCTCGCTTCTCTCATTTCCGACGAGGAGCTGAACGAAGAGAACATAATCGCCCCCGCGCTCGATAAGAGAGTTTCCGAGGTGGTCGCAAAGGCTGTCATCGAGGCGGCGCACAAGACGGGCGTTGCGAGAATATAAGGAGATAAAATGAATTTTTCTGATATTCTGCAGGACTACCCCTACACCACCGAACTCCACGCGCACAGCTTTCCCGTGAGCGCGTGCGGTGATTTCCCTGCTGAAGAGGTGGTAAAGAAATATATCGACGCGGGCGTGCGCTCGCTTGTGCTGACGAACCACCTCACGCCGAACAACTGTGGCGAGGGAGTTGAATACTACCTTGAGGACTACCGCAAGGCACGAGAGGCGGCGGGTGAAGCTCTTAATGTCATTCTCGGCGTTGAGATAAGATTTGAGGGCAACATCAACGACTACCTCGTTTACGGTGTATCCGAGGAGGATATTCCGCTCTTTATCGAGCTTATACCGCACGGAATTGAGAATTTCTATAAGCAAGTCAAGAACGATCGCAACGTGATAATCCAAGCGCATCCGTTCAGAAAAGGCATCACGCTCGCGCCCGAAGGATCTATCGACGGAATTGAGTCATTCAATCTGCACCCCGGACACAACTCGCGCGTCGGCATCGGCGCAAGATACGCAAAGCTCAAGAGTCTACTCGCGACGGTCGGCACGGATTTCCACCACGAAGGACACGAGGCTCTCGCGCTTATGAGAACGCGCAACGAGCTCAAAACGTCTTTTGACGTAGCCGAGGCGATAAAGTCGCGCGACGTACTTTTTGATTGCTCGGGACATATCATCATACCATATATTTACTGAGGAGGCTAGTATGGCAAAGAAGATAAATTGGGAATACAGCGAGCCTGAGCTCGATCTTGAGACAGGCGAGGAAACGGGAAACACTCTGACGCACACTATCTCGCTCTGCTACTCCTACGTGAGCGGCAAGGCGATCGTGACCATCGACGGTACGGAGTTTGACATCAGCGTTCGCCCCTTCTCGCTCAAAGGCACAGAGCAGGTCTTCCGCCTTGGCGAGTCTGCGGCACTTCTCCGCTTCGGCAAACCCACACCGACGGTTACGGTGGATAACGAGGAGCTGAAGATTATCAAATAATACAAACATCCCCGACAGAGACTCTGTCGGGGATATTTTCGTTATTTAAGGTCCTCAGCTCTCAAGTGGTATCGCGACTACCCAGGTATCCGTGCAATCCATAAATCCACCGTTAAAGCTTCCGTTCGACGTTGAGAAATACGCGCAGATCGGTCTTCCGTCTTCAAACAGGATGCACGGTCTCTCCATATTTCCCATATTGCGTATCTCGCCGTTTTCATACAAAAGCTTTCTCTCAAAGAAAGGCTCTTTATCAATTTCCCAAGCTTCTCCATCTTTCGAGAAGGCATGTACGCCGCCAAATTTCAAGCCGCATATCGCGCCGTTCATATCCTTTGCAATCAAATGATAGCCCTCATTGTACCAGATAAAAGGGTCTTCCATCTCGCCTTCGAGGTTCGAAAACAGCAGATTGTCGTCACTTCTTGAGAGCGAGAAAGCATCCTTGCCTTTTGCACACAAAAGCTTCATCTGACCGAAGCGATAAGGATTTTTCTGCGTATCCACGTATCCTCTTCCCTTGTATGCCATAAAAATACTGCCGTCTTTATCAAGACACGCAACAGGGTTGGAGGTAAGATAGCTATCCGCATATCCGGGTCGGGTATCAAGCAAAGGTCTATCGCTTCTGATCCAAGGACCGTACAAGCTTTTGCTATATGCGATGCCCACTCTCTTTTGTGACCGCGCCATAATGACGCTGGGATGGTCGAGAGTGACCTCCTCATCCTTGCAATCCCAAATATATCTGCTTCCCGTATAATAGATCACGTAGATGTCGCCGATCTTGATAACTTGCGGATTATGTGTGATACGTCCATCCCAATACTCAGGACCTCTTGCAGAAAAAACCACATCGGAAAATTTAAATTCTCCGTACGGTGTATCACATACCGCATGAACTATTTCGGATTTTATGAGCCATCCGGGATGCATTGGAAGGGTTTTCGGCCACCGCGACGCGAACATATGATATTTCCCATCGTCTCCCTTTATAACGCTTCCGTCCCACGTCCAATAGCCTTCCATTCTAAATCCGCTGTTTAGTGGAACAGGCCTCATCATTTCACTTAACTTTTTCATCTCTCACCTCATTTTAACACATCTCGTCGCCACGAATGACGTACTACTTTACTCAAAGCGATACCTCCGTCCGCTCGCCGTAGCGAGCCGCCTTGTTTTATCTTATTTGAAAAGTTACGTCTATGATTGAGTAGAAGTTGTCATAGGGGTGAGTATTTCAAACAATGCGTCCATTTCCTCATCCGTGCAATCTACCGTAAAGACGTTGAGTCCCTTTATATTGTGACCCATCGGATACGTAATACTTATACCGTGAGTATGCAATCCAATATTGTATTTATCAATACGGATATTGTAGAGTGCCTCACAGTTGCACATATCCTCAACTGCGGCTTTGCCGTCAATTGCCGATATCAGCGCATCGAAGAAGGCTTCATCCTCAATTACCGTTTCGGACTCTCCGCTAAGGACGATCTGCGGCTTTGACTGCGGACAGTCGAAGAATGCCACACCGTCTTTAACGCCAATATCCAACTTATCTGAGTCACATCCTATAAATGAAAGCAGTGTCAGGGTTAGCAAAAGCAAAACAATTTTTTTCATACAATGATCCCCCTTGAAAATTTTAAAATTTAACACTCCTCGTCGCCACGAATGACGGGATATTATGCTCGTGCAGGTTTCCCGCGCCGTTGGTGTCCTCGTATATATCCGTAAGGCAAAATCCCGCGCGGAGCTGTCCGCCGAGTTGCTCTTCGATCGTATGCGAGAACTGTATACCCGAGTCTGTTCTGATACATTCCTCGTATAGCTTCTCATCACTCAAGGGATCAAACGGCAAGGAATAAAGCACCCTTTCCTCATTCTCGTCGAAGATGTAGTTGATGCCAATGTCGTAGCCGCCGAGAAATGCACCGTCCTTTTTCAAGACTCGGTAACACTCGCGAAATATCGGCTCGACCTCTCGCACGTAGCAGTTCGACACGGGGTGAAAGATCAGATCAAAGCTTTCGTCCCCAAACGGCAGAGGCTTTGTCATATCCGCGCGAATTATCTCGACCTCGTACCCCTCGCGTTCTGCGACTATTTTGTCGCTCTCGCACTGCTGCTCTGAGTAGTCAAGCAGAGTGCATTTTGCGCCGAGTGCGGAAAATATCGGTATCTGCTGACCACCGCCGCTCGCAAGTCCGAGCACGCGCTTGCCTCGAAGGTCGCCAAACCATTCGTGCGGCACGCGCTTGGTCGGCGTGAGGTAAACGTCCCACTCGCCGCGCAGAGCTTTCTCAAACTCCTCGTGGCTTATCGGTCTTCCCCACTCCCAGCCGTCCTTGCACCAATCATCAATTGTTTTTGCGTTTATATCCTGATATTCCATAACCACCTCAAAGCGTTACCACCGTCGGCTCGTGAGCGAGCGCGGGGATTATCTTATCGCACAGATCTGCTGTTCTGAGTCTCAGGCTCGAGGTATTGATGCAGGGGTGGCATCCGACGTATTCCTCACTCAGTACGTCAGCATCGATCAGAAGTCTGACCCGCCTGTTCCTGTCGTTCATCAGCCCCATAACGCTGACAGAACCGGGGGTTATGTCAAGAAACTGCTCCATAAACTCCGCATTTGCAAACGAGAGGCGCGACGAGCCTATCTGCGCCGAGAGATCCTTGGTCTTAAATGGCTTGTCGGCAGGCATCATAAGCAGATAGAAATCTGTCTGCTGACGGTTGCACAGAAACAAATTTTTACATATCAGCGCGCCGAGCGATGCGTCTATCTGCTCGCAGATCTCCATCGTCATCGCAGGCTCGTGGTCAATTCTTTCATACTCGACCCCGAGAGAGTCGAGAAGGTCGTAGACTCGCATTTCTTTGTCGAGTCTGCCTTCTGCGCTCTCGGGGCGTCCTTTTATTCTTTCCATAGTTTTCCTTAAATGTCGTATTTAGCAAGTATTTCGGCAGGTGTCTTGCGCACAAGGCTTCTTATCGGGATCTGACCGCAGACGGCAGTGACCGCGAAGATAAGCACAAATGCCGCGAGAGCGATCCACCACGGATAGTAAACTATCATCATCGCTCCTGTTCCCATCGCGCTCAATGCCGACATTACCCAGCTTGTAAGCAGGTATCCGACGAATATAGTAAGCGTGAAGAGCACCATAGTCTCGATAAAATATCTGTAGCAGAGATTTCTGCGACTGACACCGATAGCACGGCTGATGCCGACCTCCTTGATGTCGCCGAGAAGTGCTGAGCGCATAATAAAGTAGAGACAGAGCGAGAGCACCGCGCAAACGATCACGAGCATTATTGCAAGCATCACGAAGGTGCCGTAATACTCGCTTCTGAGCGTCTGTCTTGCCATTTTCGGAGTTATCACCTTACCCTCTTCGTACTTTGCGGCAAGCTCCTCGCCGAGAGTGCCAGCATCGTTGCTGTAGAATACGTAGTATCCGCCCGAATAAATATACGATGAGAGTCCGTCGAGCTTGCCCGCCGAGTAAGTGATCGAGATATCCTCCATATCCTCACGCGTCATAATTATTGAGGGAAGCGTGAAGAAGTTTGAGGATGCGCAATCGTTGCGAACCGAGACAACAAAGGAATTGTACTCCTTTTCCTTGGATGCGAGGAAGTCCTTATAGTCTGCCTCTGCCTGATCGGGCTTATCATCGTAATATCCCGGCTTCTGCTGATAAAGCCAATCTTGATATCCATATATGCCGTACATATATCCGATATAGCTCTCGAGCGACTCGGCTATGTTCATACCGTAATAGCGCAGCATATAATTTTCAAACATCTCGTCGCTGACCTCGACCTTGATGTGTCCTGCGATCTTGTAGCTCTTGCCTGCGATCACGAACTTCTCGCCCTCAATGCCCTCTCGAACGTAGATGCTTCCCTGCTCGAGCGCGGGAAGATCAACTCCCGAATGCTCAAGGTCAGAGACGTAGGTGGTCTGCACGCCGTAAAGCAGGGATATCTGCTTTTGCAGATAGGTGTAATCGTGATAAAACGCCTCTTCGTCCTCGCCCTCCACTATATCGACCACGCGGTAGCCCTGAGTGTTTCTACCGTAAGGATCGTATCCCATATCTATATTGCCGTATCCGCCGCCGTAGTAGTGATAGCCGCTGCTTGCGCTTGCATAGAGCAGGTCGCGGTAGTCCGAAAGGCTTGTGGTCGCCGCAGTCTCGATGAGCTTATCGGCAAGCTGACGTGTGATGATTATCTCATCCTCACTCTTGATCTCGCCCACTCCCTCAACTACCTCTCTGCCCTCAAGCAGACGCGCGGGGAGCGGATGGACGTTGGAGTTGTAAACGCTGTTATTGTATGCGTAGAGTGATGTCTCAAAGTCACCGAACGAGAAGTTGAGATTTTCATGGACGCTCGGGTGATACAGCGAATACATATTGGTGATCGTGTAGTGATCCGCCTTGCCATCGGCAACTATCTCGCGTGCCTCCTCCTCGCTCATCTCGTTAGCGTTGACCGCAACCGTGTGCGAGTTGAAGAGCTGCTCGACCTGCAAATATTCGTAAACTGCCGTGCCGAAGAAAGCAAAGACGAACACGATTATCGCCGAGAAGCAGAGCATTCCCGCGACGAGAAATCCTTTTCTCTTCTTGCCCTTGCGGAAGTTTGCCTGATATCCGCTCTTGATCGCACCCTTGAGCGTGTACATTCTGCCAAGCTTTCCGTTTGATTCCAAAGGCGCGCGAAGCTCCTCGGGAAGCTCCTTTTCGGGTGTTTTGGGCTTTTCTACGTACTTACCCTCGTGAACGATAAGCTCGGAGGATGCATCGGCAAGTCTGAGCTTTGCGCCCTCGTCTGCCGAGATATAAAGCGTTCCGCCCGACTCGATTATTCTTATCTTGGTAGGCTTATTCTCCTTCGAGCCGTAATACTCAAAGCAGAATTCGCCGTCCGACAGCTCCTCACGCTCCATATCGCCAAGATAGACCTCATTTGTCTTCTGCGCGTGATAGCCCTCGGTTATCTCGTTGTCCCTCTCCTCGACTATTCTTCCGTCGGCGATGCCGATGACCTTGTCGCAGTAGCTGTCGACGAGATGCGCTTCGTGCGTTACGATAAGCACGAGTCTTTCGCGCGAGATCGCCTTTAGCAGATCCATGACCATAACGGTATTCTGCTCGTCAAGGTTGCCCGTAGGCTCGTCGGCGAGTATGAGCGTGGGATTTTTAACTATAGCTCTCGCGATAGCGACTCTCTGCTGCTGACCGCCCGAGAGTGCCGTCGGGATACGCTTGCGGTATTTTGCCATATCAACGCTCTCGAGTGCCGCCATAACTCTCTTTTCGATCTCGTCCTCATCAGTCACTCCGCAGAGTCTGAGCGAGAGAGCTACGTTATCGTACACACTCATACGGTCAGAGAGGTTGTAGTTCTGGAATATATATCCGACGTTGAGATTTCTCGCCTCGTCGGCATTGGGTGACATACGCTTGTGATCAAAGGTAACGCTGCCCGAGCTTGCCTCGTCAAGTCCGCCTATCATATTGAGAAGCGTAGTCTTTCCGCAGCCCGATTTACCGAAGAACGCGATCATTCCCTTCTCGGGAAGTGCCATATCTATATTGTTGACCGCGTGAACCTCGTTGGGTCTGCCCTTATTATAAAACTTATTGAGTGAATTGAGTCTGATCATTCCTTAGCACCTCCGCGTAAAGTCTTGCGCACACTCTCTTTGAACATCTTCTTGTTATACTTTCTCGAGATGTAGAGATTGATTATCATCATACCGAGAACTATCATCGCGTACTGCCAAGCGTGCATAAACGGGAAAAGCGGATTGAGCGAGGGAGAGGTGTAGATAAATACTGCCACGATCGCAAGAAGCAGGAATGACGGGATCATCGCAAGCGCGGTCTGCGCGTACATCGAGATCTTGATTATCCTGTTCTCTATTCCCATCGAGCGAAGTATCGCAATATCTCCTCTCTTGGCTACGATCGCGCGTGCCGAGCAGATATAGAGGAAGAGTGCGAGGAACAGAAGTGTGATCAGCCATCCGAATACGGTAAAGATATTTGAAAATACCGCAAGCATCTTATCAGCCTGCGACGTGAATGTGTTATCCGAAAGAACTGCGTAATATCCTTCGTCGCGAAGCTCGTCGATCTTTCTCTGCGCTGCGCTGTCATTCTTAAAGAAGAGCGAAGACTGACGGTAGTTGGGGTTTCTCAGTCCGCCGAGCACTTCGTCCGCAAGCTCGGGTGAAATATAGATCGACGCGGAGTTGCCCATAGGCTTGACCTGTACGTCCTCCATATAGACGTTGCCGAACATATCCTCGTAGTAGCCGCCGTCATAGTACGGAGTCACAGAGGATACCTTGCACTTCTCTGCCACAAAGGTCGCGCTGTCGGGAACGAAGCTATAGGTCGCGCCCATCATATCGTAAGATATCTTCTCCCACCTAAACGCTATGTCAACGTCCCCCTTGTACTGCTTGATCTGATCGACGAGCTTGTGATTGGTGCAGGAGATATAGAACTCGTCACCCGTGAGCGTGTCGTCGATATATATTCCGTCAAAGCCCGAAGGAAGATCGAGCAGCTTTGTGTCGCACGCCGCCTTGACCGAGCCAAAGCTGTACGCCGAGATGAAGCAATTCTTGGTGCAATCCGCAAATCCTTCCTCGGTAAATACTGCGTAAGGCGTTTTTGTATTGTCGTAGAAATAATCTATTCCGCAGATGGTGTAATCCTTGCCGCAGAGCTTGACTGTGGGAGTCGAGCTGCGGGACTCGTAGTCGCCGTAGATCTGCTTCCACTCGATCGGGAGAACGAGCATTACCTCGTCCTTGCTTGCAGGCTCGCTGCCGACGTCAGCGGAGTATTTTCCGTCGTCTATATACGCAAAGAGCTCGGACCAGATGCGGTAGTTGCGTCCGTTTTTCTCGTAGAGTCCGTTGATCGACATCTGCACGTCGTAAAGATAATCGTAGCGCGCGTGATCCTCAGCTCCCATTTTGGTAGCGAGCTCGGATATCTCGTCCTCGGTCGGAACCTTGCCGTCCTGCCGCGTGATTATAACTCTTCCGTCGCGCGGAACGAACACGTCGTAGTCCACGTTCATATCGTAGGTCATCGTAATGGTCGCAAAGAATGTTCCCATTATCGCCAGCACCATCAGCATACACATAAACGCAGAAAGCTTGGGCATCGCACGAAATCTGTGAACTCCGAGCTCTGCGCCGCGCCTGAAGATATGCGACTTGGCATCAGCATCCTTGATCTCAACGCTCTCGCGCTTCTCGGTAGGGCGAAGCTCAGTGTCGCGCTCGATAGCTCCGTCGAAAATTCTTATCTCGCGCGTCGCATAAGCCTCAAGCTCCTGCGCCGAGTGCGTGACTACCACAACGAGCTTATCCTTCGAGATCTCGGCAAGAAGCGCAATTATCTCCTCGGACGATTTTGCGTCAAGGTTTCCCGTCGGCTCGTCGGCGAGAATTATCGGGCTGTCCTTCGCGAGTGCGCGCGCGATGACCGTCCTTTGCTTCTGTCCGCCCGAGAGCTTCGAGCCCTTGTGGTTCTTAAACCGAGTGAGTCCGACACGCTCGATAAGCTCAAGCGCGCGTTCCCTTCTCTCCTTTGGAGAGTCGATATAAGAAAGCGCGAGCTCTACGTTCTGGAGCACCGTAAAGCTATCAATAATGTTATAGTCCTGGAAGATGAACGAGATGTATTTCTTTCTGTAGCTCTCCCAGTCGCTCTGCTCATGGTGAGATGTCGGCTCGCCCTCGATATAAAGCTCGCCCTCCTCATAGGTATCCATACCGCTCAGCATATTGAGCAGCGTGGTCTTTCCGCTTCCGGATTTACCCGTAACGGCAACGAATTCACCGATATCGAGATCAAGATCGACTCCGCGAAGTCCGACGGCTACCGAGCCCTCGGAAACGTAGATCTTGCCGATACCGCGCAGTGACAGTAAAGACATTGTTTCTCCTTTCTACTGACGGGTGCTTTGCACCTCTGCTATATATGTCGCCAAAATCTTAAAAAGGTTACAAAAATATATAAATATTTTTCAAAAATATTATACCATTCTAAAAAATCTATGTCAATACGGTGGGGGAAAGTTTTTGATAGAAGCTGATTTTATATATAAAGTGGGGCAAATCTCCCATATCGCAAAAATATATGCTTGAAAAGAAGAAAATAATATGCTATAATGTAATCAGAGAAGCTCTTTTTATGGGAGGACTTATGAAAAAATACATTCTTGCACTTGATGAAGGAACGACGAGCGCACGCGCTATACTTTTTGACAAAAAGGTACGCGCCGTCGCTATGTCTCAGCACGAAATTCCGCAGATATACCCCCATCCCGGCTGGGTCGAGCAGGACCCGATGGATATCTATGCAAATCAATACTCCGCGCTGACCGAGTGTATCGCGAAGAGCGGCATTGACCCCGACGAGATTGCCGCGCTCGGAATTACAAATCAGCGCGAGACGACGATCGTTTGGGAAAAGTCGACCGGGCGACCGATCTACAACGCGATCGTCTGGCAATGTCGCCGCACGGCGAGTCTGTGCGAGGAGCTTGAGCGCGAGGGACATGGCGAGTACATCCGCAAGGTCACGGGACTGCGACTTGACCCGTATTTCAGCGGCACCAAGCTCAAATGGATACTTGACAATATCGAAGGCGCACGCGAGAGAGCCGAGGCGGGTGAGCTGCTTTTCGGCACGGTCGACACCTGGCTTGTCTGGAAGCTGACCGACGGCAAGGTTTTCGTCACCGACCGCACGAACGCATCGAGAACTATGCTGTGCAACATTCACACGGGTGAGTGGGACGACGGAATGCTATCTCTTTTAGGAGTTCCCCGTTCTATGCTCCCCGAGATCAAGAGCAGCAGTGAGATATACGGATATTTTGAATGTATGGGTGCGACGGTCGCGATCTCGGGCATCGCGGGCGACCAGCAGGCTGCACTCTTCGGTCAGTGTTGTTTTGAGAGAGGAAGCGCGAAGAACACCTACGGCACGGGTTGCTTCTTACTGACAAACACGGGCACTGAGGCGGTCGAGAGCAGCCACGGACTTCTGACTACCATCATCGCGACCGAGAAGGACAGACCTATCGAATACGCGCTTGAGGGCAGCGTTTTCGTTGGCGGCGCGGTAGTTCAATGGCTTCGCGACGAGCTTCACCTCATAAACGACTCGCGCGACAGCGAGTATTTTGCGCGCAAAGCAAAAGACAGCGGCGGAGTTTACGTAGTGCCCGCATTTGCAGGTCTTGGCACTCCCTATTGGGATATGCACGCGCGCGGCTCTATCTTCGGTCTTACGCGCGGAACGGGCGCGAACCATATAATCCGCGCCTCTCTTGAGTCGATCGCTTATCAGACCAACGACGTACTGAGTGCTATGCAGGCTGATATGGGCACACGCGCGGTGAGCAGACTCAAGGTCGACGGCGGCGCGTCGGCAAACGATCTTCTTATGCAGATGCAGGCAGATTTCTCGGATATCACCGTTCTGCGCTCCTCGAACGCAGAGGCGACCGCCACCGGCGCAGCGTATCTTGCAGGTCTTGCGACGGGATTTTGGGCAGATCGCGACGAGCTTATCTCGCTCGCGGCGGGCGTGCGTGAATTCACACCCGAGATAGACAAAGACAAGCGCGCTTCTCTGCTCGACGGCTGGAGACGCGCGGTATGCGCTTGCAGAGAATTTTCGAAAACGGAGGAATGATATGAGCTACACACTAAAGGTTATCAAAGCTCCGTCGAGCGACGGAAAGCACACGCTCGTCGGAAGAGCATATATTCCCGAGGGCGAGGCGCGTGGATTTTTTCAGGTAGTTCACGGAATGGCTGAACACATCGCTCGCTACGACGGATTTATGCGCAAAATGGCTGAGGAGGGCTGGGTCTGCTTCGGTCACGACCACCTCGGACACGGAATGACGGCTGAGAGTGACGACGAGCTTGGATTTATTGCAAGCAAGGGCGGCGACGCTCTGCTCGTGGACGACGTAAAGGCTTATTACGATGCGGTAGCGGCTGAGCTTTCTAAAACTCCCGAACAGCCGTACGTTCTTATGGGACACAGCATGGGTTCTTTCGTGGTGCGTCTCGCGGCGGCTAAATACGGCGAGCCCGACAAACTCATAATTATGGGCACGGGCGGCAAAAATCCGCTTGCGGCGGCAGGTCTTGCGCTTATTGCAATCATCAAGAAATTCTACGGTGAGAAGCATATCTCAAAGCTCGTTGACAGTATGGCTTTCGGCGCATACAATAAGCGTTTCGGCGGCGGTAGCGAGGACGATCCTGCACCGTGGCTGACGACCGACGAGAGTATTCGTCGCACGTACTACGAGGATAAATTCTGCGGCTTCAAGTTCACCGTAAGTGCTATGGGCGACCTTATCAGAATGATCAAGAACTGCAACAAGAGCGCGTGGTACGGCTCGTTGCGCGCGGACATGAAGATCCTGCTCGTCTCGGGCGGAGAGGACCCCGTGGGCAATTACTCAAAGGGCGTTCTTGAGGTCAAAAAGAAGCTTGAGAAGCTCGGCGCTGACGTCAAGTGCGTGATCTACGAGAACGCGCGCCACGAGATCCTCAACGATTTCTCACGCGAGAACGTAATAAAGGATATAATTGAATTTGTAAAATAACAAAAAAAGCTTTGAGTCTTTCGACTCAAAGCTTTTTTAGTTTAATTGCTTATTCACTCTCGTGATTATCATATCGAGTGCCGCGGGGTTTGATCCGCCGCCGGGGACGATGATATCAGCGTAACGCTTGTACGGCTCGACGAATGCGTCGTGCATCGGTTTTACGGTTGTGAGGTACTGATCTATTACCGAGTCGAGACTTCTGCCCCTCTCCTTGGTATCCCGCGATATTCTGCGCAGAATTCGTTCGTCCGCGTCGGTGTCGACGAAGATCTTCAGATCCATCTTCTCTCTCAGACGCTCGTCACAGAAAATGAGAATTCCCTCGAGTATCACGACCGCGCGTGGCTCGACTCGCTCGGTGCGCGACGAACGGTTATGCACGGTGTAATCATAGACCGGAACGTCGACCGACTCGCCACGTGTGAGCGCTTCAAGATGCTCGCAAAGCAAGTCTGTCTCAAAGGCATCGGGGTGATCGTAGTTCTGCTTACATCTCTCCTCGTAGCTCATATCGTTCTGAGCGCGGTAGTAGCTGTCGTGCGTGATGACCGCCACGCGATCTCCAAACGCGCGTGCGATATTCTCGGCAAGCGTGGTCTTTCCGCTTCCCGTACCGCCCGCAACACCGATTATCATAACGCGCTCGCTCATATCTCTTTTTCCTCTTTTGCCTGCTCGCTGATAGCCTTTTTCCAACAGGAATGGCACATAGCGACGTAAGAATCGTTACCGCCGAGAAGTATCTGTCCGCCTCGCGTCAGCACTCTGCCATCAGCGTCGATACGCGCATTGACTATCGCCTTCTTGCCGCAAGTGCAGATAGTCTTTATCTCGGTGATCGAGTCAGCCACCTCGAAAAGTCTGTGGCTTCCCTCGAAGGTGTGTGTAAGGAAGTCGGTGCGAAGTCCGAAGCAAAGCACGGGGACGTCGAGCTCGTCGACTATGCGGCGCAGGTCGTCTATCTGCCCTGCCGTAAGGAATTGGCACTCGTCCGCGATGATAACGTCGCAGTCAGAGTGAAGCTTGAACTCGGAAAAGATATCCTTTTCGGGCGTGATGACCTCAGCCTCTGCCATAAGTCCTATACGCGACTGCACGACGGCGGCTCCGTCACGCGTATCGGTCGAGGGCTTGATGAGCCAGACCTTCATTCCTCGCTCTTCGTAATTGAATTTTGTGATCAGCGCGTTAGCCGTCTTAGACGAGCCCATCGCGCCATATTTGAAATACAGCTTTGCCATATCAGTCCTCTTTTTTGTTTCTCTTCTCTAAATATTTGTTAAATCTGTAAGCCGCGTAGAACACCGCCACTAAAAAAACCGCGCAAGCGCCGATAAAGCCTATCCAATGCCACGGAGTCGTAAACTTATCGTAGGGTATTGTACCGAGTCCGAAGACTATCGTGACGACACCAATACCTCTGCCGAATACTATCGACGGGATGAACCATTTGAGCGACATTCGCAGAGTTCCCGCAACCATAACGAGCGCGTCGTCGGGAAACATAGGAAACATCATCATAAGCGGAAAAAATACCGCACCTTTGTTATTGAGAAGCTCAGATGCGCGCTCGCAATCCTTGTCTCCAAGTATTCGTTTGCAGAGTCTGTAGCCGCCAAATCTGCCCGTGAGGTACATAATAAGGCTCGAAAGCATAACTCCCGTAAAGGCTATGAGGAACGCCTGCCAAACCGACGCGTAGAGCGCCTGAACGAGCATTATGAAAGCCATTGAAAATCCCGGCACAAAGCAAAGCAGTGTTGTCAGCACGACCTGCGCGCCGAGAATTATAAGATTTCCGTACCACGAGCTGCGAAAACGCTCGAACATCTCGATATTGATCTGTATTCCGTCGTCAAGATAGACCACGTCGAAAGCCCACAGTATCAGCAACGAGACTAATGATATGAGCAAAAATATCATAAGAAGAATGATCGCGTTGAGTATCAGCTTCTTATTTTTCAAGAGAAAATTTCTCACTCTGTATCTCCAATATAAATTATTTAAGCTTGAATACCATACGCACGGGCGCGTGGTCGGAGTATTCGAAATCTGTGTCGATATTCTCGACCTCGACGCACTCCACGTTATCCGAAACTATAAATCCGTCGACGATGAGCGCAAAATTACCCTCTTTATACGGAATATCGCAGTTACGGCAGGTCGGCACGAGCTCGCCGTCCTTGTAGTTTATACACCTCGAAAATCCTTTTGGAATATACTCCTCGGGAAAAGGCTGTGCCCATCCGTGCTCCTCCTCGTAACCGTTGAGATCAAGCACCGAGCTACCCGTGAAATCGTGATTGAAGTCGCCGCCGCAGACGATATAGTTTCCCTTCTTATACTCGCTCTCCATATCCTCAAGCAGCATAGTCATCTGCGCGTGTCTTATCTCGTCGTTTCCGCCGTACGCAGAAGAATGCATATTATAAAGCAGAAGCTCCTTGCCGCCCTCTACCTCAATTCTGCTCACGCTGTAGCATCTGTCAAGATCGAGGAACTTTGAAAACGAGGTTGATATCGGCAGACTGCGGCGCATCGAGGACGTAATATTGATATTGCTAAATGTCGCAAGCGAGCTCTTGGACGCGCCGTGAGGCTCGAAGATGGGGTACATAAGGTACGCAGAGTCGTAGTTCTGCGCATAGGTCGAGCAGTATGCACCGAATCGCTCTCGAAGCAACGCGTACTGATCGGTGTGGAAGCTTCTGGTAGAGTCAAGATCTACCTCTTGGAAAAGCACGAAATCGGGCGAGAGCGACTCTATTCTGTCCCCCGCCTTTCCGATGCAGTCAAGAACGCTCTCAAGGCTCTCGGCTCTCGACTCCTCTCCGCCGTCCATAAAGAATGTAAACTCAGGTGTATACGCGCCAAAACCGATGTTCTGCGTGACGATAGTGTATTCCTTACCAAGCTCTGCACGCTCTCCGCACTCGGCACGGTCGATGTTGCAATCAAGCTTATCGGGAAGCCGTTCGTAGCTGCATATAACGTAAAGCAGATACGCAAGCACGACGACAAAAAGAACGGCGATCACGGCTGCCAGAATTTTAAGTGTTAAAAAGAGCTTTTTCATGTACCCCTACCTCCGTTCAAAGAATAAATTTTACTCAACTATAATTATACAGCAAAAAATTTCTTTTGTCAATTACCGAAAGCGCCCTTTTGCAACTTTTTGTGACAAAGCCGTTGAAATTTTCGCGCGGCGGTGATATAATGTAAACGTAGAAAAATTTAGGAGAGGAATATTACATATGAGCAACGATATTTCAAAAATAGATAAGAATCTTTCGGTCGAAACAACGCTCGTCAAGGACGGCATATACTTTTATGACGTGCGCCGCGAGCCCTTCCGTGTCTACGGTCTGTACGACTACAAAAATCAGCCTCATTTCCGCCGTCTTCCCGCAGAGGTAGCGGCGGCGACAAGCGACGGAGTTGCCGCGCTCTCAAAGCACACTGCAGGCGCCAGAGTGCGCTTTTGCACCGACTCGCCTTTTGTATGCATCAAAACTAAAATGAACTCGATCTCGCTCTTTTCTCATATGCCCGCGAGCGGTGCGGCAGGCTTCGACCTTTTCATCGACTCGCCAGACGGAGCTGAGAGCAGATACGTGCGCACCTTTATGCCCCCGTGGCACACGACCGATGCGGGCTACGAGTCAAAGATCGACTTGGGCAGCAAAAAGCTCCGTTATTTTACCATAAACTTCCCTTCCTACAGCGGAGTTGATGAGCTTTTAGTAGGAATTAGCGAGGACGCGACGCTCGGCGAGGGACTTCGCTACCGCGATGCCGCTCCAATCCTCTACTACGGTAGCTCGATAACTCAGGGCGGATGCGCCTCGCGATCGGGCAATATCTATCAGAACGTGGTCTGCCGCAGGACTAACTTCGACTACATCAATCTCGGATTTTCGGGCAACGGTCGAGGGGAGGACGTGATTGTCGACTATATGGCATCTCTCAACATCTCGGCGTTCGTCTGCGACTACGACCACAATTCACCGAGCCGCGCGCATCTGAGCGCAACTCACTACAAGATGTACGAAAAGATCCGTGCCGCGCACCCTGATATTCCTTATATTATGCTCTCAAAGTGCGACCTTGACAACGACTACAACTCAAATCTCTCTCGCCGAGAGGTAGTCTACGATAGCTTCTGCCGCGCGCGTGCAAACGGAGACAAGAACGTGTATTACATCGACGGCGCGTCGATATTCCGCGGTCCTTACCAAAATATGTGCACGGTCGACTCCTGCCACCCGAACGATCTCGGCTTTGCGCTTATGGCTGATGCTATCACGGCAGAGCTTGAGCGCGCGATGACGCAAAATCTCTTTTAAAAATGAAAAAGGTACTGATAATCGGCTGTCCCGGCGGCGGAAAGAGCAGCTTTGCGCGCGAGCTCCATCGGCGCACCTCTCTGCCGCTCTGTCACCTCGATATGCTCTTTTGGAACGCTGACAAAACCACCGTCTCGCGTGAAATTCTCTGCGAGAGAGTGCGCGAGGTGCTCGGGGGCGACGAGTGGATAATCGACGGCAACTACAGCGCGACTCTGCCGATGCGGCTTGAGGCTTGCGACAGCGTGTTCTTTCTCGATATGCCGACCGAGCTATGCCTTGAGGGCGTACGGCGCAGAAGAGGTCAGGTGCGCCCTGATATGCCGTGGATAGAAACCGAAGAGGATCCCGAGTTCACCGAGTACATAAAGAACTTCAACGAAACCGCGCGCCCGCGCCTGCTTGAGCTTCTTGATGCTCACAAGGATAAGTTGCTGACCGTCTTTCTCTCGCACGAGGAGATCGGTGCGTATCTGACGCGGCTTGACATTCAAAACGAGCTTATCTCGATGGGTGAGGAAAAATACCGCCTCTTCTCTGCCTCGCTGACTCCCACAAAGAGCCCCGAGCAGATCATAGGAGTGCGCGTGCCCATCCTGCGCAAATACGCAAAGGCCCTCACGCGTGACGGCAGAGCCAAGGATTTTTTGCTTGAATGCCGCCACGAATATCTCGAAGAGCAACATCTGCACGCGTTTCTTATCGAGCAGATATCCGACATTGACACCTGCCTTTACGAGCTCGACCGTTTTCTGCCGCATATCGACAATTGGGCGAGCTGTGACTCGCTCAGACCAAAGGTGCTGACAAAGGACAAAACGCGCCTGCTTGGGCACATCAAGAGATGGCTCACGTCTCCCCACGAATACACCGTCCGCTTCGCGATAGAGTGCCTTATGCTCTACTACCTCGGTGACAGTCTCACCCCCGATATACACGAGCTCGTGGCAGACGTCAAGCGCGAGGAATACTATATAAAGATGATGGTCGCGTGGTATTTTGCAACCGCGCTCGCAAAAGATTGGGAGGCTACTCTTCCGTACGTCGCAGAGCGCCGACTTGATGTTTGGACGCACGCAAAGACGATACAGAAGGCGTGCGAGAGCTACAGACTTACACCCGAGCAGAAAAACATTCTGCGCGGATACAAATAAAACAAAAAAAGGAGACAGCTATGACCTTCAAAGTTATACTTATCATCTGCGTGCTGATCAAGAGCATATATTCGATCTTGCTCAACGCAGTACGCTACAGATCGGCAAGCAACCCCACACCCGCAAATCTCGCGGACGTATACGATGCAGAGACCTATCAGAAATGGAAGAAATACAGCGCGGAGCACAACCGCCTGAGCATGATCTCCGAGGTCATTTCCTGCATCGCTATGCTCGCGCTTCTCATCACAAACGCATACTCCGCGTTCGCGTCGATATTCCCCGAGGGCGGCGGTATGTACGCGGTAGTCATTCTCACAGTCGCAGTAGATACTATCATAGAGATCCCGATAAAATACGTTTCGACTATGGTCATCGAGCAGAAGTACGGCTTCAACCGCTCGAGCGTCAAGACATTTGTTATAGACTGTATCCGCTCTTTGCTGCTTGAGTTCGTGCTAACGCTCGCGCTCTGCGGACTTATGGCGCTTCTTCACGGCTGGGTAGGAGATTGGATCATGCTTCTCTTTGCGCTCGTCGTTTTTGCGATTACTATGCTTATCTCCTTCCTCTATCCTATCTTCAGCAGACTCGGCAACAAGTTCACTCCACTTGAGGACGGCGAGCTGAAGGATAAGCTTCTCGCGCTTCTCGAGAAGTACGGCTACAAAGTAAAGGCAATCGAGGTAATGGATGCGTCGCGCAGAACTACCAAGCTCAATGCGTATTTCACAGGCTTTGGCAAGATGAAAACCATCGTGCTCTACGACAATCTGCTGAACGTTATGACCGAGGACGAGATCTGCGCTATCTTCGCGCACGAAATGGGACATGGACTCCACAAGGACGTGCTCAAGGGACAGATACTCAACATCGGCAATCTGCTCCTTATGGGCGTGCTCGTTTGGCTGACGCTCAGAGAGCCTACCTTCTACACCTCCTTCGGATTTTCCGAGATAAACTATGGTTTTGCCTATATTATCATCGGCGTGTGGCTCGGACTTTCTCAGCCGCTCACCTCGCTGCTCACAAACGCGAGAAGCCGTGCCGCTGAGTTCCGTGCCGACAGACAGTCGGTAGAAGAGGGCTACGGCGAGGCTATGATAGTCGCGCTCAAAAAGCTCGCGAAGGACAACTTCGCGCACCTCTCTCCCTCTAAGATAAACGTCGCGCTTGAGTACAGCCATCCTCCGCTCAGCAGAAGAGTCGAAGAGGTCGAAAAGGCACTCAGATCCACAAAATAAGGTCAAAATCACCTCGGTTGCCACGATTTTTTGCAAAAGCAACCGCTATTTGACAAATTGCAAGCTGTCGGTTGGTGGATTTTCGCGTGCAAAGATGCTATAATAGCCTTGCGGTTAGAACCGACGACAAACAAGGAAAGGTATTAAAAAATGATTTTAGCAGACAAGATAATACAGCAAAGAAAGAAGAATGGATGGTCACAAGAAGAGCTTGCCGAGAAGATGAACGTCTCGCGTCAGGCGGTCTCCAAATGGGAGAGCGCGCAGACCGTGCCCGATCTGCAGAAGATACTTCAGCTCGCGACTCTCTTCGGTGTCACGACAGACTATCTTCTTAAAGACGAGATCGAGGATGCAGAATACACCCCCGACGAGCCGAGTAGTTCTAACAAGGTATCCTTGACAATGGCGCAGAACTACCTTGCTCTCCGCAAGAGCGCGGCAAAGTGCATCGCGCTTGCGACGGTTCTTTGTATTCTCTCGGTAGTTCCGCTCATACTTCTCGGCGCGCTGTCGGATCTTCAGATAATTAGTATGTCGGACACGGTTGCAGGCGTGCTTGGACTTTGCGTGATGTTCGTATTCGTCGGCATCGCGGTGGCTATTTATATTGCAACCGGCTCCAAGAGCGCGGAATATTCCTTCCTCACAAAAGGCGATTTCGAACGCGAATACGGCGTTGACGGACTTCTTCGCGAAAAGCAGAAGGCATTCAGACCGATCTACGTTCGCTCAAATCTCATCGGCACTATGCTGATGATCTTCTCTCCCCTGCCGATCATCATATCGGCGCTCGCAAACAACGAGCTCTTATCCGTGCTCGCGCTCTGCTTTTTGTTCTTCGCCGTAGCCGTCGGAGTTTATTTCTATATAAACGTAGGCGTTCAGTGGGCGAGCATCCGCAGACTTCAGGACGATCCCGAATATATTGAGCGTACTCCCGACCGCTCCACTCTCTCGGGAGTTGGTAACTCGGTCTATTGGGCTATCGTCACTGCAATATATTTCTTTTGGAGCTTCGCGGGCGGCGCATGGCATATTTCCTGGATCGTTTGGGTGATCGCGGGCGTTCTCGACAGCGCGGTTATGGGTGTGCTTTATTATATCGAGAATAAGAAAAGGTAAAAAATGTTCAGAGAACTACAGAGAAAAAATAAACAGATACCGCACGAGGAATGCATCGAGCTACTCACAAACGAGACGCGCGGCATCCTCTCAGTACTTGGCCACGACGGATACCCTTATGGAATGCCGATGAATCACTATTACTCGACAGAGGACGGATGCGTGTACTTCCACTGCGGAAGAAAAGGTCACCGTCTCGATGCGCTCAGACGGTGCGATAAAGTCTCATTTTGCGTCACCGAGCGCGGAACACGCGAGAAAGACAGCGAGTGGCGCTCACGGTCAGAAGTGTGATCGTTTTCGGGAAGATCGATATCATCGACGATATCGACAAAACGAGTAAGATCGCAACAAAGCTCTCGCACAAGTTCACGCAGGACGAGAACTACATAGCGCACGAGATCGAGCACTTCGCCAAAGCTACGCTTCTTCTCAGACTCACACCCGAGCATATCTGCGGTAAACGCGTGGTAGAGTCGTGATGCACAAGTAAAATAAAAAGAGGACACTGCGTCCTCTTTTTGTCATTATGCACAGTACTGACGACAATATTTTTGCTGTTTTACGAATTGAAATTCCTATATTTTTATGATATAATATAACCACAATTTATTTATCCGTCAAAGGAGATATTAACTATGAAAAAAATCATAGCTTTATTGTTGACAGTATTTATGCTCTTGCCCCTTTGTCTGACCGCGTGCGGTGACGTCGACGAACCTGTGGGAACAGATCCTGAGCAGTCAACAAACTCGACCGAAAAACCTACCGAAAAAGTTCCGAACGACACCCAAAAGCCTGACGAACCGGATGAGCCCGACGAACCCGATGAACCGGACGAACCCGACGAGCCCGACGAGCCGATAGTCCTCGAACGCGAGGTCTCCTATCTTCCCGAGACTGTTTTGACTAAGATGACCGAGCTCTTTGAAGGAAAATCAGGCGGCGGTACTGCATATTGGATGGAAGGTGCTCCCTATGCCCTCAGAGACAGAGAGAGCTTCAAGGGTAAGACTCTTGCATCCATCACACTTGCCGTTTACGGAACAAAGACTGCGGTCGACGGAAACTTTATCTTCACCTTGCAGATCTTCAAGAACACACCCGAGGCAATAGAAAATTCAAGTCCTTTGAGAACCTACAACATAAAGATATCTGCCGAGGAATACGGACTTTCCGAAAACGCTTCGGGTGTATATAAGCTTATCACGGTCGACCTTGCCGAGTATGGCATCACGATCGCCGATGACGAGATAATGGCGTTTTGCGATAAAGACGATACGCTTATCCCCGCGTATGCGGAAGGTAACAATCCCGTATATAAGCTCTTCGAAAGAGATTTCCCCGATATGAGAGGATTTTCTCTCAAGGTCGGTAAGTCGGCGTGGGCTCCTTCCACAACAAATTCGCTTATATATAACTTTACCTTCGCAGAAAAGTATGACAGCGAAGAGGAATATGTCAAAAATGCTACTTTTGAAGAGATGCTCGAGGTAGTCAAGGACGTTTACGGCGGCGCTGACCTCTCTGTATTCGGAGACAGTATCTCTACTCTTTACGGCGTTTCCAATAATGCAAGCTACAACTCCACAATAGGTTCCAATGTTGCTTACTACGCAAATTCTCAGTACACGGGCGGCGCATTAAATTCTCCTATGGAGATAGAAGACACCTATTGGGGACGGTTCGTAACGCTTGGAGATATGAACCTTTGCGTTAATAATTCCTGGGGCGGCGACTCGCTCTCTGCTGACAGATATGTAAACAGAGCGCAGCAGCTCCACAACGCCTCTGGCAAGACCCCCAATTTTATCCTCGTATATTTCGGTATCAACGATGCCAGCAGCGCGTCAAGACCTCCCGTCGGTGAGCTTAAGGAGCTTCTCGAGAACAGGGGAAATAAGAGCGAGGATAAGGTAATAGAGGCATGGCTTGAAGACACCCTTGCTAATAAGGCAAATTACAGATCGTTTGACTTTTCTCAGATGTATGCGTATATGCTTCAGCTTATGCTCGATAACTATCCCGGTGCCAAGATGGCCTGCATCTCGCTCGTAAGCAATAAGATCGCAGAGAGAAACGGCGCCGACGTAGAGGAATATAATTACGTTATCAAAGCACTTGCCGACTATTTCGGAATTTTCTACGTTGATCAGGGCAACGTTATAACAAAGGATAACCGAGAGGTATATATGATTGACGGAGATGTTGTGCATCCCAATGTTGCAGGACATGGACTTATATTCGAAGAGATAGTCCGCACGCTCTACATAGATATTGTCTCGGATCCCAAATATAAGCCTAATAAATAATTTAAGTTTAAATGAGCACAAGGATCGGCGCAAAAATGCTGTGCGCCGATCCTCATTTTTGCACAATATATAAAGTGAGCTTTAGAAGATAGCAGATATAGGAATTGCCAAAGAAACAAAAAGAAAAAACAAAAAACTTTTTTTAAAAATTTCTCAAAAAAGGCTTGACTTTTTCCAAAAAGCGTGGTATAATGTCAAAGTCGTAAAGATCTGGGTGTGGCGCAGTTGGGAGCGCGCTACCTTGGGGTGGTAGAGGCCGCAAGTTCAAGTCTTGTCACTCAGACCAAAAATCCGTAGAAATTGCACAATTTCTGCGGATTTTTTCTTTTTGTTTTAGTGCCATACTAACAGTTTTTGCTTCAAATATTCGATTTTAGGTGTTTTAGTGCATAATTGGTGCATAGGTGGCGATTGGCTTGACCCCATTTCCGACCATAGACGGA
>JAFTKL010000044.1 GCA_017453285.1 Clostridia bacterium
GTAATGATCATAGGCTCCGGCCCTATCGTTATCGGTCAGGCGGCTGAATTCGACTATGCGGGCACGCAGGCGTGTCTTGCGCTCAAGGAGGAGGGCTACGAGGTAATTCTCGTAAACTCCAACCCTGCGACGATCATGACCGACACGACCATCGCGGACAAGGTCTACATGGAGCCGCTCACTCTTGAATATATAGCAAAGATCATCCGCTACGAGCGTCCCGACGCTATTCTTCCCGGAATAGGCGGTCAGACCGGGCTCAACCTCGCTATACAGCTCGAGAAGAAGGGCGTTCTTGAGGAATGCTGCGTCGAGCTTCTCGGCACGTCGAGCGAGTCTATCGAGCGCGCAGAGGACAGAGAGCTCTTCAAGGAGCTCTGTCAGTCGATCGGCGAGCCGGTAATCCCCTCCGAGATCACCTACAGCCTTGAGGAAGCTAAGGCTGCGGCAGAGAGAATAGGCTACCCCGTAGTTCTCCGCCCTGCATTCACTCTCGGCGGCACGGGCGGCGGATTTGCATACAACGAAGCAGAGCTGATCGAAGTCGGCACCAACGCGTTCAGACTCTCGCCCGTTCATCAGGTCCTTATCGAGAAGAGCGTCAAGGGCTACAAGGAGATCGAGTTCGAGGTTATGCGCGACGGCGCAGACCACGCGATCACCATCTGCGGAATGGAGAACATCGACCCCGTCGGCGTTCACACCGGTGACTCTATCGTCGTAGCTCCTATTATGACACTCAGCGACCACGACCTCAAGATGCTCAACGACAGCGCGATCAAGCTCATCAAGGAGCTCAAGATCGAGGGAGGCTGTAACGTACAGTTCGCACTCAACCCCAACTCTTCCGAGTACTATCTCATCGAGGTCAACCCCCGCGTTTCGCGTTCCTCCGCGCTCGCATCCAAGGCATCGGGCTACCCGATCGCGCGCGTTACTGCTAAGATCGCAGTCGGTATGACACTTGAGGAGATCAAGATCGCAAACACTAACGCAGCATTCGAGCCCCAGCTCGACTACGTCATCGCGAAGTTCCCCCGATTCCCCTTCGATAAGTTCACGACCGCATCCAATCAGCTCGGAACTCAGATGAAGGCGACGGGCGAGATCATGGGCATCGGCTCTAATCTCGAGGAGGCACTTCTCAAGGGTATGCGCTCGCTCGAGGTCGGCGTTTATCACGTATACCACGCAAAGTTTGACAATATGACGAACGAAGAGATCCTTGACTACATCTCTTCCTTCCGCAGTGACAATATCTTCGGCATCGCAGAGCTTCTCGCTCGCGGCGTAACCGTCGAGCAGATCCACAAGATCACCGAGATCACCCCCCTCTTCCTCAAGGCTATCAAAACAATAGTCGATATGGAAGAGACTCTCAAGGCTTATCCCTTCGAGATCGAAACTCTCACCGAAGCAAAGAAGATGGGATTTTCGGACAAGTACGTCGCAAGAATGTGGAAGTGCGCCGAGCTTGACGTTTACAACTTCCGCAAGCAGCATGGGCTCTTCCCCGTATTCCGTATGGTCGACACCTGCCACACCGGCGCGTATATCCCCTACTTCTACTCGTCCTACACGGGTGAGAACGCGTCCGTCCTCTCGAACAGAAAGAAGATCGTGGTTCTCGGCGCAGGTCCTATCAGAATAGGTCAGGGCGTTGAGTTCGACTACTCCACCGTCCACGCAGTCTCCACCATCAAGAACTCGGGCTACGAGGCTATCATCATCAACAACAATCCCGAGACGGTCTCGACCGACTACACCACCGCGGACAAGCTCTACTTCGAGCCCCTCACTCCCGAGGACGTAATGAACATCATCGAGTTTGAGAAGCCTGAGGGCGTTATCGCATCTCTCGGCGGACAGACCGCGATCAACCTCGCACAGCCCCTCTTCGACAGAGGCGTCAAGATAATCGGCACGGACTGCTCGGCAATCGACCGCGCTGAAGACAGAAACGCGTTCGAGAACCTTCTCAACGAGCTCAACATTCCTCGCGCAAAGGGCAAGGCAGTTACAAAGATCGAGGACGGTCTGGCTGCTGCGGCAGAGATCGGATACCCCGTTCTCGTTCGTCCTTCCTTCGTGCTTGGCGGACGCGCAATGCAGATCGTAGGCAACGAGGAACAGCTCCGCACCTACCTCAAGACCGCGGTTGAGATCGACGAGGACAAGCCGGTCCTCGTTGACAAGTATATCAGCGGTAAGGAGGTCGAGGTCGACGCTATCTGCGACGGAAAGAACGTTTTCGTTCCGGGTATTATGGAGCTTGTAGAGCGCACCGGCGTTCACAGCGGCGACTCGATAAGCGTATATCCCACTTTCTCTATCTCGAACAAGGTAAAGGGCACTATCCTTCAGTACGCAAAGAAGCTCGGTCTTGGCATCGGCATCGTTGGACTTTACAACATTCAGTTTATCGTTGACGAGCACGACGACGTATATATCATCGAGGTCAACCCCCGTTCCTCGAGAACTGTTCCCTTCCTCTCCAAAGCAACCGGCTACAGCCTTGCTGATATCGCTACCGAGGTAATCCTCGGCAAGTCGCTCAAGGAGCAGGGAATTTTCGACATCTACCCCGAAGAAAAGAACCGCTGGTACGTCAAGGTTCCGGTATTCTCCTTCAACAAGCTCCGCGGACTTGACGCTTACCTCTCTCCCGAGATGAAGTCCACGGGTGAGGCTATCGGCTATGACGACAAGTTCTACCGTGCACTCTACAAGGCACTTCAGGCATCGGGAATGAAGCTCCAGAACTACGGAACGGTATTTGCGACCATCGCAGATAAGGACAAAGACGAGGCACTTCCTCTCATCCGCCGCTTCTACAACCTCGGATTTAACATCGTTGCAACCTCGGGAACTGCAAACTTCCTCAAGAGCAACGGCATCCGCACCCACATTATGAAGAAGCTCGAAGAGGATAACGACGAGATCGCACGCGCACTCTCGCAGGGACACATCGCGTACGTTATCAACACGCGTGACGTCGACTCTGTCGGCTCGGCAAGCGACGGCGCGCTTATCCGCCGCTACGCTACCGAGAACAACGTCACCATTATGACCTCGCTCGACACCGTCCGCGTTCTTCTCGACGTCCTCGAGGATATCACGATCACTATTTCGACTATCGATAGCTGATAATCACCACCGCTTTCATCGGTAATCATTAAAATTTATTTCCAACAGTCATCCTGAGTGAGCTTTTAGATAAAGAGGGGTGGTGCATTCCCATAGATGGGAGCTTAAGACCGAACAAGCCTTCCTCCGAGAGGAAGGGGGACCGCTTGCGGTGGAAGGAGCCTGCGTAACTCTGAAATTCGATATTTTCATTGTGCACGCACTCTCCCTCACCCTCGTTCCTCGGGAGCTCCCTCCCGGAGGGAGCCTATTTGAGTTAACGCGATTTTATTAAGTTCCTGTCTCTATGCAGTCTTACAAAAAGCCTCCCCTCGAGGGGAGGTGGATGCGAATGCAGACGGAGAGGTGAACAAATATTTTACCTTTCCTCTATTGAGCAAAACAAAATAAAATTTGGACGACATTTTGAAAAAATATTAATCTGAATGCAAGGAAACGACATGAAAGACACACTTTTTACGATAAAAAGCAACAGACTGATTGCCAAAAACACCTCCGAGTGCGTGCTTGTGGGTGACACGAGCGACATCAGTGCAAGCGGTCAGTTCGTAAATATAAAGCTCGACGGCTTTTATCTGCGCAGACCTATCTCGGTATGCAACGTTGAGGGCGACGAGCTGACACTCATCTACAAGGTCGTCGGCAAGGGCACCGAGGTCATGGCGCGCACTCCCGTCGGTGAGTCTTGGCTCGTGCTCACGGGGCTCGGCAACGGCTACGATCTCGGCAGATCGGGCAACGCACCTCTGCTCATAGGCGGCGGCGCGGGCGTTCCCCCTATGTATCTTCTCTGCCGCAAGCTCGCAGCAGAGGGTAAGAAGTGCACCGTCATCCTCGGCTTTGGCTCTAAGGACGAGGTCTTCTATGAGGAAGAATTCAAGGCTCTCGGCGCGGACGTTTACGTAACCACCGTCGACGGCAGCTACGGCATCAAGGGATTTGTCACCGACGCTATGGACGGCATCGACTACACCCACTTCTACACCTGCGGTCCCGAGCCTATGCTCAAGGTGGTCTACTCGAAGTCGACCACCGGCGGCAGCTTCAGCTTTGAAGAGCGTATGGGATGCGGCTTCGGTGCGTGCATGGGCTGCTCCTGCAAGACTATCACGGGATACAAGCGCATCTGCAAGGAAGGTCCCGTTATGCAGAAGGAGGATATCTTATGGGAAAAATGAGTGTAAATCTCTGCGGCATCGAGCTTGACAACCCGATCATCCCCGCAAGCGGCACGTTCGGCTTCGGCTACGAGTTTGCAGAGCTCTACGACATAAACATACTCGGCACTTTCTCCTTCAAGGGCACGACCAAGGAGGCACGTTTCGGCAACCCCACGCCGAGAATTGCGGAATGCACCGCGGGAATGATCAACGCGGTAGGACTCCAGAACCCCGGTGTTGATAAGGTAATCGGCGTTGAGCTTCCTAAGCTCGCCAAGTGTTTTGACAAAAAGGTAATGGCAAACGTCTCGGGCTTCTCGGTAGACGAGTACGTTTACACCTGTGAGAAAATCGACAAGTGCGATCAGGTAGGCTGGATCGAGGTCAACGTAAGCTGCCCCAACGTTCACGGCGGCGGAATGAGCTTCGGCACCTCTCCCGAGGCTGCGGCCGAGGTCACTCGCGCGGTCAAGGCAGTCACCACGAAGCCTATCATCATCAAGCTCTCGCCAAACGTCACCGACATCGTGAGCATCGCAAAGGCTTGCGAGGCGGCAGGAGCTGACGGCATCAGCCTTATAAACACACTCCTCGGAATGAGAATAGATCTTCGCACACGCAAGCCGATAATCGCCAACAAGATGGGCGGCTTCTCGGGCGCGGCTATCTTCCCCGTCGCCGTTCGTATGGTATATCAGGTCGCTCACGCGGTCGATATTCCCGTCGTCGGTATGGGCGGAGTTTCCACGGCTGAGGACGTGATAGAAATGATGCTCGCAGGCGCGACTGCTGTGCAGGTTGGAGCTGCAAACCTCGTTGATCCCTTCGCTTGCAAGAAGATCATCGAAGCTCTCCCCGCCGTTATGGATAAGTACGGCATAAATTCACTTGAGGAAATAATTAAAGGAGTAAAATAAAATGGGAAAAGACGTAATCATCGCGTGCGACTTTGACAGCGCAGAAAAAACATTTGCTTTCCTTGATCAGTTCAAGGACGAAAAGCCCTTCGTTAAGATCGGTATGGAGCTCTACTACGCAGAGGGCCCTTCGATCGTAAAGGAGATCAAGAAGAGAGGCCACAAGATATTCCTCGATCTCAAGCTCCACGACATCCCCAACACAGTTAAAAAATCTATGGCAGTTCTCTCCAGACTTGACGTAGATATGACCAACCTCCACGCCGCAGGTACCGTTCGTATGATGCAGGCGGCTATCGAGGGACTTACCCGCGAGGACGGCACAAGACCTATGCTCATCGCGGTAACTCAGCTCACCTCGACCGATCAGGAGAGTATGGAAAAGGATCTTCTTATCAAGGAAGATATCGCAGAGGTAGTTATGCACTACGCTCACAACGCGAAAGTAGCAGGACTCGACGGAGTAGTTTGCTCGCCCCTCGAGGCAGGCAAGGTCCACGAGCGTTGCGGAGAGGGCTTCGTTACCGTTACCCCCGGCGTTCGCTTCGCTGACGGAGATATCGGCGATCAGAAGAGAGTTATGACTCCCGCCGCCGCAAAAGAGATCGGCTCTGACTATATCGTAGTCGGCAGACCTATCACCGCCGCCCCCGACCCCGTAGCCGCTTACCGCCGCTGCGTTGCTGAATTTGTTGGGTAAGAAGTTAGTTTAGGGCATGTGTTTGTTCTTTTCTTTCGAGAAAAGAACCAAAAGAACTTGAATGAAGGAAAATATAAGGGTGTGCGTGATAATTTAACGCAGATATACCTTGAGAGTTTGCTGTTCTTCTAAGGAAAAGTTTTCGGGCAGCTCATCGCTACCGAAAACTTAGGATTTTTATTATGAAGGCTATGTGCGAGTCTTTGAATTTTCGCTTCATTTGGGTTTTTATCCAACAAATACAATAAAAATTGTTTTCTCGGTAGCGGTGAGCTGTCCGAGAAAACTACAAAAGAAAAACAGCGAATAATAAGGTTTTCGCAAAATAGTATAACCGCGAGCCAACCAAAGAACCTCCCTTCATTTAGGTTCTTTGGCTCCACCTTTCTGCGAAAGAAAGGTGGAAAAATTTATAACAGGAGTAACATTATGGAAAGCTACAAGAGAGAATTTATAGAATTTTTGGAAGGAGCAGGAGTGCTCAAGTTTGGTGATTTTACTGCGAAGAGTGGCAGAAAGATCCCGTATTTCATCAATGCCGGAATGATCAAGACCGGTGACGACATCGCGAAGATGGGTGAATTCTACGCAAGAGCATACTTTGAGAAGCTCGGCAAGAAGCCCTCTGTTCTCTACGGACCTGCATACAAGGGCATTTCGCTTGCAGTATCGGCATCTGTTGCGCTCTCGAAGAACGGACTCAACGTTCCTTTCTTCTTCAACCGCAAAGAAGTCAAGGATCACGGCGAGGGCGGTGTATTCGTAGGCTACGTACCCACCGCAGGTGAAGAGGTCGTAATCATCGAGGACGTTATCACCGCAGGCACCGCTATCCGCGAGAGCATGGAGATCCTCTCCCACCTCGATGGAGTAAAGGTTGCCGCGACATTCATTATGGTCGACCGCAAGGAAAAGGGACAGACCGAGAAGGGTGCTATGCAGGAGATCGAGGAGCAGTTCGGCTTCCCGGTTTACTCGGTCGTTGACGTATACGACATCATCGAGTACCTTGACGAGAAGCCCGAGCACGCTGAGAACGTAGCGCGCATCAGAAACTATCTTGCAGTTAACGGAGCAAAGAACTAATTACAAAGGAGAGCACTATGCGACACCTTATCGGAATTGAAGACCTCTCGGTTGCCGAGATCGAAGATCTCATCGCGACCGCCGAGGATATAATCGCGAACCCCGACAAATATTCAAAAGTTGCCGCCGGCAAGAAGCTCGCGACGCTCTTCTACGAGCCCTCCACCCGCACCCGTCTCTCGTTCGAGGCGGCTATGATGGAGCTTGGCGGAAACGTTCTCGGATTTTCCGAGGCGCAGAGCTCGTCCGCGGCTAAGGGCGAGAGCGTATCCGACACGGCAAAGGTAATTTCCTGCTTTGCCGACATTATGGTAATGCGTCACTTCAAGGAGGGCGCACCTATGGTTGCATCTATGAACGCAAGCGTTCCCGTTATCAACGCGGGCGACGGCGGACACAACCACCCTACGCAGACTCTGACCGACCTGCTGACCATCAAGTGCGAAAAGGGACGCCTTACTGACCTCACCGTAGGTCTTTGCGGCGACCTCAAGTTCGGCAGAACGGTGCACTCGCTGATCACCGCGCTCTCGAGATACACGGGCATCCGCTTCGTGCTCATCTCGCCCGCAGAGCTGACTCTTCCCGAATACGTCAAGAGCGAGGTTCTTGACAGACGCGGAATTGAGTACGTTGAGACCACCTCTCTTGACGAAAGCCTGCCCGAACTCGACATTCTCTATATGACCAGAGTTCAGCGCGAAAGATTTTTCAACGAGCAGGACTACATCAGACTCAAGGACAGCTACATTCTCACTGTCGACAAGCTCTCTTTGGCAAAGCCCGACCTCTGCATTATGCACCCCCTGCCCCGTGTAAACGAGATCAGCGTGGGCGTTGACGCAGACAGCCGCGCTTGCTACTTCAAACAGGTGCTTTACGGCAAGTATATTCGTATGGCGCTTATCAAAATGCTCTTAGAGGAGGCGGCAAAATGACTGTAGACGAGATAAAGAACGGTGTCGTTATCGACCACATCAAAGCAGGTCAAGCTATGGAGATCTACAAGTTCCTCGGACTTGACAAATTCGACTGCACCGTGGCAATAATCAAGAACGCGCAGAGTCGCAGAATGGGCAAGAAGGATATCATCAAAATAGACTCCGACGTCGTTCCCGACCTCTCGGTGCTTGGATATATCGACCATAACCTCACGGTCAATATCATAAAGGACGGAGCGAACGTAAGCAAATATCACCCCGAGCTTCCGCTTGAGATAGTTGATATCGTCAAGTGCAAGAACCCCCGTTGCATCACCTCGACCGAGCAGGAGCTCTCCCACGTCTTTAAACTCACCGACCGCGAACACAGCGTCTATCGCTGTATCTATTGCGAGAGCAAGGCGAAGAACTGAGAAGTTAGATTGGGGTAGGAATTTTCTTGTTCTTTTCTTGAAAGAAAAGAACCAAAAGAACTTCCTGTGGGGGTTGGAATAGGGCTTGTACGTAACTTATACCGATATTCCCTAAGGAAGTTTGGGCTACTGTAAATCAAAGCGACATCCCCGATCTGTAATTTAATATCAATGCGAGGAAGAAACCCGTGGACAGCAGGCTACCACGGGTTTCTTTTTATTGTGAAGAGCGACATATAAATCTTTGTTTGGTCTGTCAATCAAACGAAAAAAATTTATATCTGCCGGTAGGGCGGGGGTTTACTCCCGCCGATGTCGTTACGGTTACAAAATGCACTTCCGTTTGTTATCTAAACAATAAATCTATATCAATTCTGTAGGGACCGTGCGTCCATGCAACTTGTTGCAGGGACGCACGGTCCCTACAAATTTTGGCATATGCCTTTCGTTTCATCAATGGACGGATGTGCTACGGTGTCCGATACGACCTCGGACGACCACATGGCAAGCCTGCAAGTTTTCTTCGAAAACATAGTGGTCGCCCCTACAATCAAAGAATAAAGCGCGGCATTGACCGATATCTCGGGAGGAGCAAACCCCTCCCATACCGACGAGATGGAAATCGTCGTTTGGGTTTTCTACAAGACAAAAAGCTCCCTTTTTGAAGGGAGCTTTTATTTTATTGCTTTTGATTACTTCTTGGTGATCGCGCTGATGAGTCCGAGAACGCCGTCTACGATAAGGAAGATACCGCAGATGAGGATGAGGATATCGAGTGCGTTACCGAATGCGAGCATAAGACCTACGACAATGGTAAGGATCGCGAAGAGAATGCCGAATACCGAAAGCTTCTTTCTTCTGAACTCCTCGATAAGAGCAACGAGACCCTTAACTGCGATAAGCAGACCGAGAACGAGAAGAACGATTGCGGTTGCGAGCCATCCGAGAACGAGGATAGCGATACCGATGATAAGGCTTACTGCGCCGCCCATCCAGTTTTTCTTGATAAGGTCAATAACACCGGAGATGATGAAGATAGCGCCTGCGATGGTCATAGCCCAGCCGAGAGTTGCGCTCTTGAAAACGATGAGAAGAACGCCGACGAGGATATAAAGGATCGCAGAAACAAGGTTAGAAGTGTTTTTCTTTGCCATAATAAAAAGCTCCTTTATAAAATTGATTACACTTAAATTATAGCACTTGCCGCACCGCAAGTCAATAATTTTTTGACTATTTTTTTGTATTTTTGTCGATTTTATTTATAAAAGCTGTTTCCGCCGATGAATTCGCGCACGATACTCGTGGGCGGTATTTCGTCGTCGACCTCTGCCTCAAGCACGTAGTTGAGGAATTTTACCATCGCGCGCACCTGAGTGTAGTACTGATCCGAGGAGTCGATGGGGGTGAGCAGCGGGAAGATATGCTTTTTGAGCACCGACAATTCATAGAGCGTTGCGCTGTTGAATATCACGTCAGCCTGCTCCATAAAGGGAGTGATCCATCTGTCCTCGCCGCGACGCACCGAGCTCCACATCGAGAGAGTTTTCTGCACCGATGCGCCTCTCGTTTCGTAATCTCGAACCGTTCTGCGAAGCAGGCGCAGATAGCTCGAGGCTATACGGTTGTGGTCGTCGAGATTTAGCGCGAGCATTGGGCAGACGTAGAGCTTGAATACCGCGCTTTGCGGCATTTCCTTCGGCAAAAGCACGGGGTTCAGCGCGTGCAACCCCTCGACGATAATGACCGAGCGGTCGGAAAGCTTCATTTTCTTGCCTATCCACTCTCGCTTGCCCGCCTTGAAGTTGAAGTGCGGTATCTCGACCTCGCGCCCCTCGAGCAGCTCGCAAAGATGCTTGCCGAAAAGCTCGGTGTCGATGGTGTTGATATGCTCAAGGTCGACCGATCCGTCGGGCTCTGTCGGGAGCTTGTCACGGTCGATGTAGTAGTCGTCAAGGCTCATAAGTATGGGTGCTTTTCCGTGCACGCGGAGCTGGGTAGCCAGGCGGTTTGCCGAGGTGGTCTTGCCCGAGGAGCTGGGGCCCGCGAGCATTACAGCCTTTGCACCGCGCTCGCAGATCTCGTCGGCGATCTCGGAGAATTTCTTCTCGTGGAGCGCCTCGTTGACGCGGATCAGCTCGCGCACCTTGCCCGAGATCACGAGCTCGTTGAGATCTGCCACAGTCTCGCATCCCATCAGCTCGCCCCAGAGCTTGCCCTCCTGGTAAACGCGGTTGAAGTTGGGGGCTTCGACGAAGTTTGAAACTCTGTCGGGATCGTCCTTGTCGGGAAGCACGAGGATAAAGCCCTCGGGGGTGGGGATGAGATCCCAAGAGCGCATATAGGATGTGTTGGGCGCCATCTCGCCGTAGAAATAATCAGCAAATTTGCCGCTTTCGTAGATATCAAAGGTCTCGCGCGGTCTGTAGCGGAGCAGTCGCGCCTTGTCGTCAAGACCGCAGGACTCGTAGTGCGCGATCGCGTCCTTTGTGGATATGCGGCGGCGGTGGAGAACGAGTGCAGAGTCGATGATGCTCTGCATTTTCTCTCTGAGCCGCTCGACCGAGAAGTCCTCGGCACCGCTGATCTTGAAATATATTCCCGAGCCGACCGTGTAGCTCATCTTAGCCTTTGCCTTCGGCCAGAGCTTCGCGATGGCGAGGAAGAGAACGAACTGCGCGGTGCGGACGTAGGTCTCGCGCCCCTCTTCGTCCGAGTAGCGCAGAAGTCGTACGACACCTCCCGATGCCGCCATCGCCTTGCGGATGGTGGTGCGTTCGAGACCGACGTCCTTTTCGCGAAGAGGGATATAGTTTAGCGTAAAGACTCTGCCCGAGATCTTCGCGGCAAGCGGATCGAGCGAGAGCTTTTTGCTGTCAAGCCCGAGAGCTCTTACCATGTCGTAGAGCGACTCACCCGGGCGAGCGAGATATTCGTGGTTGTCTATAATAAGCTTCATAGTTTTTCTCCTTTCGTGTATTGCGCTCTCCTAAGATATTACGCAGCGCCGCGCGAGCGTATGCGCATAAAGAGGGAAGAGCGCTAAAAAAGCAAAAGGTTGCCTACGCGGAGAACCGGTAGACAACCGTTATGGCGGTTTGTAGAGACGCTTGCCCGATCGCAAGCATATACCAAGATGTTAAATTCTCCTACCGGAGCAACTTCATTATACCATAAGGAGAAAAGTTTGTCAAGAATAAATGAAAAATGCAGAATGCAAAATGCAAAATTGGCAGAGGACGTCGGTCCCTACAGAATTGATATAGATTTATTGTTTAGATAACAGACGGAAGTGCATTTTGTAACCGTAACGACATCGGCGGGAGTAAACCCCCGCCCTACCGGCAGATATAAATTTTTTTCGTTTGATTGACAGACCAAACAAAGATTTAGATGTCACTCTTCACAATAAAAAAGAAACCCGTGGTAGCCTGCTGTCCACGGGTTTCTACATCGCATTTAAACAAAAGCACCGTCTGTTATGTCGGTATCTTTACAAATATCCCAAACTCTCGTAGGGAATATCGTCACGAGTCCTATCAAAACCCTTGACCAACCCCCATTCAAGTTCTTTTGGTTCTTTTCTCCGAAAGAAAAGAACAGAAAACCCTTCCCAAAACTAACTTTTACTTTTTAAACAGCGGGCCGAAGGCAGCGCAGGCTCTGTAATCGGCGCCCTCTTTGTCCATACCGAATGCGTTCCAAGCGGCAGGGCGGAAGATCTTGTCCTCGGGCACGTTATGCATACAAACGGGGATGCGGAGGATAGATGCGAGCGTGATGAGATCTGCGCCGATATGTCCGTAGGAGATAGCTCCGTGGTTTGCGCCCCAATTGTTCATCACCTCGTACGCGGTCTTGAACGCGCCCTCGCCCGTCGTTCTCGGAGCGAACCAGGTGCAAGGCCAGGTATAGTCGGTGCGCTTCCAGAGCGTGTCGGTGACTTCATCAGGGAGCTCGACGGTCCAGCCTTCTGCAATCTGCAATACCGGTCCAAGCCCCTTGACGAGATTGAGGCGGATCATAGTTGCGGGCATCTCTGCCTTGGTAACGAAGCGAGAGGAATATCCGCCGCCGCGGAAGTATCCGAGATCGGCGTAGTTCCAGGTGGAGTTCTCCATAATAGCTGCCTGGTCGTCCTCTGTGATCTCCCACCATTTCTTGATCAGGGAGTCACCGTCCTCGTCCTTTGCCGCGCCGTTCGCGTCAAGACAGCAAGCACCCGAATTGATGAGGTGGATTATTCCGTCCGAGTCCTTTGCCTTGCCCTCAAGCTCGTAGCCTGTGACTCTCTTTACTGCCTCACTGCTCCAATAGGTGCGGACGTCGGCAAACATCTGTGCGCGGCCGGTCAGAAGCTTCATAAAGAGCATTCCAAGACCGTTGAGAAAGTCGTTCTCGGTCGCAAGGATATAGGGCTCACGCGCGCCGTTCCAGTCGAACGAGGTGTTGAGCATAGCCTCGGGAAAGTCGCAGTTGGGATAGAAATCAGTCCACTGCCTCTGGCCCTGAAATCCTGCGGCGATCGCGTTGTGTCCGACGCTTTCTTCCTCGCAGCCCTCGGGAAGCGAGTCGTTACCGCGCATAAGATCCTTGATAATGACCATCATCTTGACGACGAATTCCCAATCTGCGTCCTTTTGCTCGCGTGTGCGCTGGAGCTCCTCGGGGTTCTTGTCAAAGCCCTCGATACAGTTTTTCTTTGTCCACGCGAGAGCCTTTTCGTATTCAGCCTTGTCGTAGATCCCCTCAGTCATTCGGCGGATGATCTCGACCTCGTCAACAGACTCAACTCGCATACCGAGGTAGTCCTCGATGAAGTCCGAGCTGATTATAGAGCCGCCGATGCCCATACAGATCGAGCCGATCTGCAGATAGGATTTTCCTCTCATACTTGCGGCGGCAATCGCGGCTCTGCCGAAGCGGAGCAGCTTTTCTTCTACGTCAGCGGGGATCTCAGTGTCGTCAAGATCCTGCACGTCGTGACCGTATATGCCGAATGCGGGGAGTCCCTTTTGTGCGTGTGTCGCGAGCACGGACGCGAGATAGACTGCTCCGGGTCGCTCGGTACCGTTAAATCCCCAAACGCCCTTGATCGTATGAGGATCCATATCCATAGTTTCCGCGCCGTAGCACCAGCATGGAGTTACGGTGAGTGTGACGTCAACGCCTTCGCGGCGGAATTTCTCAGCACACGCGGCAGCCTCTGCAACGCGGCCGATGGTGGTGTCGGCGATAACTACCTTGACCTTCTCGCCGTTCGGATAGCGCAGATTGTCCTCGAAGAGCTTTGCGGCACGCTTTGCCATACCCATAGTCTGATCCTCGAGCGACTCGCGCACCTTGAGCGCGCCGCGTCTGCCGTCTATTGTGGGGCGGATGCCGATCACGGGATATCCGCCGATAAGTTCCTTGTTAGCCATAATACACCTCGTTTATTGTTTTTTATTTATTCGGTCAAGAACTGTCCGCGCAGTCCTGCGGCGATGAGCTCTCCGTTCTTGAATGTGAGCGTCGTAAGCGACGGACCCTTGGTCCATACTGCTACTCCGTAGTCGTCCGCGGGTGCTGTGCCCGAGATCACGATGAGATAATACCCCGTCGAAAGTCCCTCGAACTTTGCTTCAAACTGCACGTTGTTCTCAAAGTTCTCCGCCGTGTCGGTCGCGAGTATCTCGCCCTTGAGCGTGGTCTCGTAGTCGGTATCCCAGCGGTAGACGTCAAATTTTATACTTCCCACGTTGTTATCGTAGCTCGAAAGATAGAACGAGCCGCCCGTGAGCTTATTCTTCGCATTGAGAAGCACGGCTATCGTGTCGCCGTCCTTAAGATTGTGGTGAGTGTCGCTACCCATAGTATAGGTATCAACTCTGCCTGCCTTTGCGGGAAGGGTATATTCGCCCATTCCGTCGTCCTCGCCACCGCCCGAGCCGCCGTTGTTCTTGAGGCCTGCGAGCAGCAGATCGATAGAGTCGATATTGAAGAAATCACCCGTGTCGGTCACGCCGATGAGCTTGGGATGCGTGGGCACTTTCTCGTTGTCATAAGTGCCAAAGCCGATAAAGTACTGCTTGCGGATGGTGTGCGTGCTATCCTCCCAAACCTCGTGCGAGACCATAGAGCAATCGTGGAATGCCATTCCGCAGGGGAAGAGATTATTGTCGAGCGCATCGAATACTGCACCCACAGAGGAGTCCTTATAAGTGTTGAAGTGACAGCGATAGAAGGAGATACTGTCGACGAACTTGAAGTGCGCCGCGATGGAATTCTCGCTCTGCGCGGTGTCAAAGCGGCAGTCGGTGACTGTAGTCAGCCAGGTGTCGTTGTGCGCGCTGTAGTTGCCGTCAAAGAGAATACCCGTCGTCTCGTCCTTAAGGCAGGTCACGTTGATAGACTCAAAGCGGTTGTAGATATTGTAGTTACCCGTGGGTTCATTACCCGCGAGCAGCTTTATTCCGGTATCGGTAAAGCCCATAGCCTTTATGTTGTGGAAGTAGCCACCCGAGAAGGACTTGAGCTCAAGGCAGGTCTTTGCTCTGTCGTTGCCGAATAGATAGATGCCCGCGATCTCGCAGTCGGATATGCGTCCGTTGAGCGAGAGCATGACCTCCATCTCAGCATTAGCCTTTATTGTGGTCGCGGAGGCGGTGTTGTGCGAAAATCCGCCGCCCGTGCCGATGAATTTGATGCCGTTTTTCGAGGAGATCTTCTCTCCCGAGTCGCCGTCACCTATGTTGAGAGTTGAGGTAATGGGGTAGTTTCCGCCCGGTAGCACTACCGTTCCGCCGCCCGTGCCGAGCGAGTCGATAGCCGCCTGAATAGCCTTTGTATCGTCGGTCATTCCGTTGCCCTTAGCACCAAACCACTTTACGTTGACGTAGCCCTGCTCACAGTCGCGGATAAAGCGACCGTTCTCTGTAGCAGCGGTAGGCTTGATCACGAGCGCGCCGTCGGGCTCTTTTGTAGAAGCTGCGTCGAAGTAAAACGTTCCGCCACCGCCGTCGCCGACCTCGTGGTAGCCCTTGAGGATTACGATCGCGTCTGCCTCGGATACCTCGAGAGAAAGCAGATCCTTCATTGTGTCTACGACGTAGCTGCCTGTGGTCTTGAGCTTGCCTGAGTCGGTGGGAGTGGGCGGTTCGCCGTTTTGTGCTTTGTTACAGCTTGAAAAAACAAGAGTCAGAGCAAGAAGTGCGATTATGAGAATGAGAGCTCCTTTTTTCATAGCGTCCTCCGTATGCTTTATTTTATAGAGTAAGTTTTAAGAATATTGCCGTCAAGGTCGGTGGTTACGCGCGTGCCGCAGTCGACACTAGTTATCTGCCTGCCGTCGACAAAGATCGCCGCGCGCTTGCCGTCGTTCTTGACGGTGTAGGCGCGATCGCCCTCGATCTGCGTGTATTCGCAGCCTCCGCAGTCGCCGAGCGTCGAGAATATGGCGCTGTCGCGCAGGATCTCGACACCGTAGAGGTGCGAGGTGTAGCCCATAAAGGCGAGTATCGACGGTCCGTAGTCGCCCGACGCCGTGCAGAACGCCGCCTGAGGCTCGCTCGTGTATGGGTCAAACTGCTGAGTGAAGATGACGGGATCGTTCATCGCAAGCGCGTCGCAGAGCTTGTGGCCGAATATCGCGAGCAGATCGTAATATCCGTAGTTTTCCATCGCGCGAATAGCTCGCTGATAGGTAAGCCCCTCGGGCTGACCGCTCCAATTGTTGTAAGCGTCCGAGACGAAGAGCGGATCGTTTGCCGCGATAGAGGTCAGCGGCATCGGAGTGAAGAACTCCTCGGGGTTTGTCAGATGCTCGCGCACGAAGCGGTGCGCCTTGCTCTTATCATACGCGCCGTGGTACATAACGCGAAGATTGTTGTGGATGAGCGTGTCGAGGAATTTGTTGTCGCAGTCGCGGTCGAACATCGCGCCGCGCTCTTCCCACCAAAGATAAGAGTTGAGCTTTTTCTTAACGCTCTCGGCACCTGCACGCCATCTTGCTTCCTCGCCGTTTTTGAGTATCGCCGAGATCTCTGCGAGCGTTATCCGTCCGTCATAGGAGTATGACATCACGTCCATAGATTCGTAGGGGAGACGCGCCTGCCCGTAGGGAGCTTCGTCGCTGCCCCACGCGTCAGGTCCGCCGAAGAAGCGCGTGCTACCGTCCTCGCCCGTATCCCATACGCAAAAGGACTCAAGACAGCCGTCGCCGTCGGTGTCGCGCGTGCGCCAGAGATATCCGTCAAACCTCTCGAGCGCGTCGTAGAGACGGCGCAGATAGTCCATATCCTTGCCCGTGCGGTACCAGACGTTGAGCGCGTGGTAGGGAAAACAGTAGCCTTGAAAGTGCGAATACATAAGCTCGGGCGCGCTCTCGCCAAATCTGATGACCGACGGGAGTCTGCCATCAGCGCGGATGTATTCGATAAAGCTGTTCTGGTTGTTGTACGCGGTCTCAAGACAGCGACCTGCATACATATCGCCGCCCATCGGCTGAGTCTCGAGCCAAAGTCCTTGATAGACTCCGCCCTCGACCAGCATTTTCTTGTCCTGCCAGGTGACGATGTTGTTCTTTTCGATCCTCTCAGCCGCGTCGAACACGCGCTGCCACTTTGAGTCGGCGGTAGAGAAGCGGACCTCGGTGTGCGCAAAATTCATAGATCACCCTCCGATAAAGCCGCGCTTACTTCGCGCCGCTCTGCTGTTTTTTCTCGATCGACGCGTTGTAAAAGTAGAGGCAGAGATCGAGAGTTACCATCGAGAGATTGAGGATGTAGAAGAAAAGCACGTACCATTTTGACGAGAATGACGCCATATAGACGGGATTGATGAGCTTCGCAGTGATGCCGCAGAGATAACCGAAGATTATCAGCATCAGAAATAGCGCGCTCTTACCCTTGGTGCTCTTGGTCTTGAGCGATTTTATTACGTTTAGCGGCCAGGACGCGCCGAACGCGATAAGCATAAGTATTTCAAAAAATTCAGGCATATTCCGCCCTCCGATCTGTTTGCTACTTTTATTCTACTACAAATTTACTCGCATGTCAATAGCGAGTAGAGAGAAGAGGAGGGAATTTTGTGGGGAGCGCGGAGGGGAAAGAGGTGACGCCTTCGACGACCCGTTCCGATAAGTGTCGACCACGCTTGGAAATCGGATGCGTGAAGCGGCTTCTAAGTCCTCGTTCGGTCAAAATTGATTCGTAGTGAAGGTGACAAGGTATTCGCGCGATGCGCGAAGATTCGCACGCTCTTCGTCTGACAAGCGAGCTTGTCGATCTTCGAGCGGCGAATGCGAACTTGCGACTTCTACGTCCTCGTTCGGTCAAAAACATAGTCGACTCGCGCCCTATCGGTTGCGATTCTCCTTGTTTTTTCCCTTGTCACGCTCGCTTCATCTGCCACAGGCAGCGCTCGCGCTCCAAGCATAGCGCTCTATGGTAGAGCTTTTTAGTTCGGCACGCAAAAATACACGTTAAAATTTCTTCACAAATAAAAAATAAAAGACACCACACGGTGTCTTTTATTTTTTGGTCGAGGTGACAAGATTCGAACTTGCGACTTCTACGTCCCGAACGTAGCGCTCTACCAAGCTGAGCCACACCTCGATATTAAATTTTCTATTTTTGTGAGATCTGAACGGGAGTCGTTCGGGTACGTCCCTCCGTAGCGCTCTTCCTGTTGTGACTAAGCCTCTTGTCGTCGTTGCTTCGCAACTCGCCAATCGGCAAGTCACTGCCACTCCTTTTTGCTCCCTTTATCTGCCGCAGGCAGCGGTCGCAAACGTCCCCAAGCTGAGCCACACCTCGATATTAAATTTTCTATTTTTGTGAGATCTGAACGGGAGTCGTTCGGGTA
>JAFTKL010000045.1 GCA_017453285.1 Clostridia bacterium
ATTTAATAAAATACGTTACCTACCGACAGGAAAAGGACGAAGAGTTGTAGAAACTCTTCGTCCTCTTTTCTTTACAAGCACTGCATCTGTGTCCACGGATGCTATTTTTAGTTATGAGTTATGAGGCTCGCCTTTGCTCGCCGTTATGGGTTTGCTTCGCAAACGTTATGATATGATCGCTCTGTTACTTCAAGCCGTGCCGTCAGGCACATCATAACTTGGCGTAGCCAATCATAACTCTAAGCTCGCCGCAGGCGATCATAGTTGCGTAGTGTCCTTAAGAGCACTACGCATAGCCCCGCGGTTTCATTAAAGAACTATATATTTGGGAAGTCCGTTTTCGTACTCAGGGTACGCCTCGCCTGCGATCAGCGGCAGAATGTAGTCTGCGCACGCGGCGGTGATGTGATTGCCCTCTGCGTTGATGTACTCGTCCGGCACCTTGCGGACCGCGTTCGCGATCTCGGACACCTTCTTCGCACCGAGCTTTACCTCGTAAGGCTTTTCCGAAACTCTCAAGAAGAGCACCATCTCGCCGCTCTCGCCGTCCGCCGCACGTTCAACCGCGTACGCGCCGACAGCCACCGACTCGTCAAGGTCGGTCTTTGACGCGAGGTGAGACGCGCATCTCTGGGGCAGATTGAGCTCTATCGAGCGCACCTTGCAGCCAAACTTCTCCTTTACCGCAAGCTCGAGTGCCTTTGCCGTGCCCGCGAGATATTTGTGGCCGAAAACGTCGGTGCTTCCGCTCTGCGTTCCCTCGCCAACGTATCTGCCGTCGGCAAATCTGATACCCTCGGAGACCGCGACCACGATGTTGGGGTGCTTCTCAAAGGCTTTCTCGAGTGAGGAGAAGAACTCATCCATCGAGAAGTCGCGCTCGGGCAGATAAACGAGGTCGGGCGCGTCGATCCCGACGTATTTGCCGATACCCGCAGATGCCGTCAGCCAGCCTGCGTCACGTCCCATGACCTCGACTATCGTCACAGCCTTTGTGGTATATACCGCGCAATCGCGCACGATCTCAGTAATGACAGTCGAGACGAACTTCGCCGCCGAGCCAAAGCCGGGGGTGTGGTCGGTCGCAACGAGGTCGTTGTCGATAGTCTTCGGAACGCCCATCACGCGTATCTCGTAGCTCTTCTTCTCGGCATAGCGCGAAAGCTTCGCGACGGTATCCATAGAATCGTTGCCACCTATGTAAAAGAAGTATCTTATGTCGTACTTTTCGAAGATCTCAAAGACCTTCTCAAAGAAAGCAATATCCTCTGCTTTATCCGATTCGGGGTTCGGCAACTTCTTACGGCAGGATCCGAGCGCCGCCGCAGGAGTGTGAATAAGCGCATCAAGATCATTTCCGCCATCAAATCTCTTGCTAAGATCGATCATTCTCTCGCCAAGCATTCCTTCGATGCCGTTTCTCATACCGTAAAGCGTGTTTATCGCGTCGCACTCAAGCGCGCCCTTGATGACCCCCGCAAGCGTTGCGTTGATCGCAGCCGTCGGGCCGCCTGACTGACCTACTATTGCGTTTCCGATAAGCTTCTTTGCCATAATCCACCTCATTATTCAAAAGTTTATTATCTTTTCTTAGCTCTCCGCATAGGATTTATAAAGAAATCAAAGGAGAGGCACTATGTTTTCAAGTATTCTTTCAGTTTTGTCAAGCTTTATCCATCTCATCCTCGGCATCTCCACGCCGCAAAGCTATCCGCCACCGCTCGAGCAGGGCGAAGAAAAGCGTCTTTTTGAAGAGCTTGAGCGCGGCTCGGCGGGCTCAAAGCAGATACGCGAGAGGCTGATACTGCACAATCTGCGCCTTGTCTCGCACATCGTGCGCAAGTACTACGCAACTGCAAAAAATCAGGAAGATCTCGTCTCGATAGGCACGCTCGGGCTTATCAAGGCTGTCGACAGCTTTCGTGTCGGTAGCGGCGCGCGATTTGCGACCTACGCCTCGCGTTGTATACAAAACGAGATACTGATGCACTTCCGCTCGCAGAAAAAGCTTTGCGCCGAGGTCTCGCTTGAGGACACTATCGACGTCGATCGCGACGGAAATCCGCTGACCTATATGGACGTCATCAGCAGCGAGGAGTCGCTTGAGAGCGAGATCTCACGCAAGCTCTCGGGCGAGTGCGCGACAAGGCTCGTAGGCAAACTCTGCGATAAGCGCGAGAAGCAAATAATCGTGATGCGCTACGGTCTCGGCGGCAAGCCGCCGCTCACGCAAAAGCGCGTAGCCGAGCTGCTCGGGATCTCGCGCTCCTACGTCAGTCGCCTTGAGAAAAGCGCGCTCGACAAGCTCAGATCGTCCTTTTAAATTCAAAACAGCGATCCCGCAGACGCGGGATCGTTTTGTTTCAGTTCTTGAGCGAATGTATCGGAGCGGGAATTCTGCCGCCTCTTGCGATAAAGTCAGCGCAGGAATAGTCGCTGAGCTTCATTATGGGCGCGTATCCGAGAAGTCCTCCAAACTCGACAGATTCTCCGACTCCCTTGCCGTACGCGGGGATGACTCTGACCGCCGTGGTCTTGGTGTTTGCCACGCCGATAGAGATCTCGTCCGCGATAATTCCGCAAATGGTCGACGCAGGGGTATCACCGGGAACAGCGATCATATCAAGTCCTACCGAGCAGACCGCCGTCATAGCCTCGAGCTTCTCGATCGAGAGCGATCCGACCTTGACCGCGTCTATCATTCCCGCATCCTCGGAAACAGGAATAAACGCGCCCGAAAGTCCGCCGACGTGTGAGGAAGCCATAACTCCGCCCTTCTTTACTGCGTCGTTGAGCATAGCGAGAGCCGCCGTCGTGCCGTGCGTGCCGCACTTCTCAAGTCCCATACCCTCAAGGATATGCGCCACCGAGTCGCCGACGGCAGGTGTGGGCGCGAGCGAGAGGTCGACGATGCCGAACGGAACGTCGAGTCTCTTGGATGCCTCGGTCGCAACGAGCTGACCCATCCGCGTGATCTTGAACGCCGTCTTTTTGATAACGTCGGCAAGCTCGGAGAAGTTGCAGTTGCCTGCCCTCTTTATCGCAGAGCTCACGACTCCGGGACCCGAAACGCCTACGTTTATGACCGTCTCAGCCTCACCTACGCCGTGGAACGCGCCTGCCATAAAGGGATTATCCTCGGGCACGTTTGCAAACACGACGAGCTTAGCACAAGCCATAGAGTCATTGTCGCGCGTCAGATAAGCCGCGCGCTTGATTATATCACCCATCATAGCTACGGCATCCATATTGATGCCCGCTTTTGTCGAAGCCACGTTGACCGAAGAGCAAACTCGCTCAGTCGAGGCAAGTGCCTCGGGGATAGACTCGATAAGATTTCTCGCGTTATCGGTAAAGCCCTTCTGCACGAGCGCGCTGTAACCGCCGATAAAGTTGATACCGAGCGTGTGAGCCGCGCGATCGAGCGTTTTTGCGATCTTTACGTAGTCCTCGGGGGTATATCTGCCACCGACGAGCGAGATAGGAGTTACCGACACGCGCTTATTGATGATCGGAATTCCGTATTCCTTCTCAATGTCGCCACCGACCTCAACAAGTCGCTCTGCACGGCGCGTGATCTTGTCGTATATTCTGTCGCATACCGTATCCACGCTGTCGGATGCGCAGTCGTAGAGCGAGATACCCATGGTTATCGTACGGATATCCAGGTTCTCCTCCTTGATCATATTTATAGTTTCAAAAATATCCTGTGCACTAAGTAAATTCAAGGTATTGCCGCCTTTCTCTTCAGATGCGGTGCATCGAGTTGAAGATATCTTCGTGCATCGTGCGGATGTCGAGCCCCTCGGATACACCCATATTCTTCATATCGTCAACGAATGCCGTAAAGGGCACATTGATCTCGCTGATATCAACTACCATTATCATAGCAAAGTACTCCTTGAGAATACTCTGAGAGATCTCAAGTATGTTCGCGCCCGCATCCGCGCACTTTGCGCTGACCTTCGCGATGATTCCCTTGCTGTCCTGACCGACTACAGTTATAATTGCGTTCATTTTTTAACCACCTTTTCAGTCAAAAATTTTTTCATCTTATTATATCACAAAAATGCCGTTTTTGCAACGGGTATCACATATTTTATAAAAATTCTCGAAAAAGCGACAGCGCGCGCAAGAAATCCCAAAACTCCTTTTTCGAATCCTTACGACAAGCGAGAACAAAGTCCGACGATTTGTGTCATTCTTTGTGAGGAAAAGTAAAATATTTCTTTTAAAATATCGAATTTTTTAAAGCATTTTATTGACTATTTTTACATATATTGGTATAATATCAACAAAGCAAATCAAAGATCCCGGAGGACTAAAATATTTATGAAAAACAAAGAAAATCGAGAGAATACACAGCTTTTTTGCATAAAGACCGTTAGCAGTGTGTTGCTTTGCATTCTGCTCCTTCTCTTCTCGCTGCCTATATATGCCGCAGAAGAGCAAAAGAGCGAATTTCTTGTCGAAAATTACAATCTTACAGAACAATATCTCACCCTGCTCGGCAGCGAGGCAAGCTACTATTCCACGCTTGACGGCGATACACAAAAGGTTGTCAGCACGAACGTGGTCGGCATTATAAACATTTACCGCAAACAACTGCTCGATCTGCAGAGCCATCCCGATGCGGCATCACGCTCGCTCGAGAACGAAATAAGGCTCGCATATGCAAAAGGGCGCGCGGCCGGGCGACTGTCCTGGATATATTTCTACCAAAGCGAACGGCTCGCAACCCCCGATTCGCGCGCCGAATTCGACGGCGAGTACGAGAAGCATATTGGAGAGGTCAACTCTTCAACAGACGAAGCGGTCCTTGGCGCAAAGAGCGAGCTTGCCTGTGCAGAGCTCAACAACTGCGCGTATTCTCTGCTTCTGCGCGAGCTCGGCGTGCCCGATGACTCGCTCACATCCTCGTCGATAATCGCAGGCGGAATTGAGGAGCTCTCAAGAATACGCGACTCCTCGCTTCTCGGCGAGTCGCAGGAAAAGCTCTACGGCAAAATCAAGGCGTCGCTCGCTCTCTCACGCGCATCCGATCACGCAAGCGATGAGCTCAGCTCTCTGTTTGCCATCATCCGTCCGGGCGAAGACTACCGCTCTGACGCAACCGTCGCGCTCTTTACCTATAAGCTCAAGAATGCAGGCAGTATAAAGGCGATAAACGACGCGCTCGCTGAGGCACTCTGCGAGCTTCTGCACGTTGACGAGTCGCTCGTCTACTCCCGGATCTACGTAGGTGAGCTGTCGGTAGCAATAACCGAAGAGAGTATCAAAGCAAGCAAGGACGGATCGCCTTTGAGCGCCTCACCGCTCTTTTTGAACTACACGATAGAGCGCGCGAGAGCAAGCACGAAGGACGCCATCCAAGCGATGATAAAAGCGATCGGCAACGCCGATGAACCTCTTGACAATCTCGAGCGAGAATTCAACGCGGACGGTGGCCGCATAGATCTTGCCTCGAGCATAGAAAAATTTGAATGTGAACAGATCCGCGCGAAATATATGCTTGACTGCTACAAGAGCTATATGGACACGCAAACGCAGATAAATATTGCACTCGAGCCGTATTCAAAACACGAGCAACTTGCACTCGCCGAGGCAATCTACCTCGACGGCACGGATGCCATCCGCAAGCTTGAAGCAGCGCTTGAGTTTGAGAAGGCGTGTGATAACGCAAGCAAGACCTGTGGAGCAAAGCTCTCAGACGTGGTAAGACAAGCCAAAGCCGAGCGTTTCCTTCTCGACCACGCGGCAGTGATCTCAGCACCGCTTGGTGATCTTGGCGCAAAGGACGAAATACACCTCAGACACGCGCTTGACGATTATATAAAGCTCGAGCCGAGCGTAGCGGATCTACTCGTGTCACAAATAAATTCTATTGCTGTAAAATACAATTCTGTTTTATCAGCCGCAATACGTTCAACGCTCGCAAATGATGCATTATTTCTTGATTTGTGCGAAATATTCTGTAAAGAAATCGAGAATTTAAGCCGCACAAATATTGCTGAATATTACAATAACTGTGATCTTGTGCTTTCGAAATCACGCGCCCTATGCGACAGCATCAGATACTATCGCGAGCTGTGCGAAAGTGAACTCTACTCATCATTCAACACATCCGAGCGAGAGGATCTTATCGGAGTCTGCCGCGACACTGCAAAGAAGCTCGGTTCACTCAACGTAGCCGACAAAGGCATATTCGGAGACGAACTGAGCGATATATCGGCAGATGCAAAGACAGATCTGTGGCGCGTCAATGAACGCGCACGTGTAAGAATAGCGGCACGCAATTCGGAAAATTCCGAGATCAAGGCGATAATACTCGAGGCAAATGCAAAAACAGCCGCAAGCCGTGACGCAAACGAGATCAGCTCGATCGCTGACAGAGCTGTCTTTAAAATCAATCGCTTACTCACTGCAGATGCAATAGTAAGCGGATCAGAAGCGCTCAAACACAAAATAGAAAAAATGAAGTTCCTACGAGCAAGCGACAAGGATATCTTCTGTGCCAAGATAAACAATCTGTGTAAGCAAGCCAAAGGTGAGGCTGTCGTCAGCGAAAACCTGACCGTGTTATCATTCGTGTGGAACAGCTTTTCAACGTCAATCAGCGAGGTAGAAAGTGCCGCAAAGCAAAGCGACCTCGAAATTGCAAGAGACGCGCATATGGAGCTGTTTGAGAATGAAGCTCAAAAGCTGCTCGAGAAACTGCGCACAATGTCGCATCTCTCGTCAAATAAAAGTGAGGAATATTCCAATAAACTCATCGAACTGCGCAGCTCATTCAAATCGCGCATCGGACTCGCCTCATCAAGTGACAATGTCGGCACAATTTACTCCGAAACTCTTGATATTCTTCACTCTATCGAAATTTCTGCCGACAGCGAAAACCTCGCAGTTTACAAGGATATCATAAAGACGAAGCTCGAAGAACTGCCTTATAATCCGCAGAATTATAGTGCTGAAAATTACAATAGAATTGTTGATATAATCAGCGAAGCAAAGAACGCACTTCTGTCAGCGCAAAGCATCTCGGCGTGTAACACTCTCCTTGAGGACACCAAGGAACGCCTCTCACTCGTGAACGATCTGCTCGACGACGCGATAGAACTCGCCATAAGCGCGTTGATAAACAACTCGAGTTCTACCGCTCCCGCTCATCGCTTTATTCATCCGCCGCACTATCTCGACTTGATCAGATAGCAAAAGATGCCAAGGCAAAAATTCGTTCATACGTCTCGGTTGACCACGTGCTCGACGTAGAACGCGAAGTGGCACAAGCTCTACGTCAACTCAGTGACGTAAAATGCGACTACCTCACGACTCTTCCGAGTGATGCGATCGTTTTGCAGAGCGGTGCAACCTATCCTTCGGACTACGATCACACCGGCGGATATTGGGGTGTGCTCCACTCGCCAAGCTCACTCCCGTCAGATGCTGAGCTGAGCATTTTACCCACGAATATTGAAAACATCCGTGCTATCGAGAAAGCAATTCGCAAGGCGGCAAAGCGAGGTGAGCTCAAAACCCTTGGCGGCACACCCAACGAGGCTACAGTAAAAGAACTAAAGCACGCAAAGGTCGCGCTCGCGCTTGATATAAGTCTCTCGTGCGCAACACCGCTGGCTTCCACCGCCGAGCTGAAGCTGCTGTTAGATGAAGAATTCGGCCGCGAGAAGATACTCGGAATTGTATTTGTAGATAGCGATAATAATGTTGAATTTTACAGTACAGAGCAAGACAATTCCTTGATTTCATTTAACCCAAGTCACTTTTCGAAGTATTATATAGTGGTGGAAAATATAATAAACCTCATGCCTCTCATAATCTTCCTTACCACGCTCATAACCCTGGAATTCATCCTGCTTATATTCATTCTGATCCTGCGCTTCAACCGCAAAAGAAAGGAGAACGACGAAATGCTCCCTATGCTCCGCTCGTGTTTTTTGCCCCTGACAAGCTTCTCGTTGACACAGATCAAGCCGAGCGGCGCACTCACAACGACTGTGCTTCTCTCGGTCGCCGCTCTCGCACTCGGATGCGCCGTAGCTATGTTGGCACGTCTCGAGCTTCGGGAATACCGCGCAAGTAAGCGCAAAGTTACACCGCGCTCTGCATCTCACACTCAACCGCTCCTCAGCGCATCAACAAGAAAAGCCCTTCCCGAAAAGCGTGCCGCGCTCAAAGCCGCCGAAGATCTCGGCGGTGAACCTTATTACACCGACACGGCAATAGCAGTCGAAGAGCGCGAGCCTATCCGTGACGAAGATCTCGAGCAGCTATTCGATGCAGGGAGTGAAGATGCCTACACCTGCTTTGGAAAGGCTCGTCACAAGGCTGAGATAAACCTTGACGTGATCGAGGACAAATTCGATGACGGAGACCTCGTCACACTTGATGCGCTCAAGCGCAAAAAGCTCGTGCCGAAGCGCACCGATTACGTCAAGATCCTCGCACGCGGAGCACTCACGAAACCCCTGATAGTCGAGGCAAACGATTTCAGCCGCGCGGCTGAAGAAATGCTGACAGCTCTCGGCGGCGAGGCGATCAGAGTCCGCCACTGAATATAAAAAAGACGAAGATCAGATCTTCGTCTTTTTTATATGTAATTTTATCAAAAGCGTTATTCCAAGGAATATCAGCGCCGCCGCACAAGCACCCGAGCTGTCGATCAGCACGTCGATCGCCGATGCGCCGCGTCCGTCAACGAAAAGCTGTATAGTCTCGTCGCACGCCGCAACGAGTGCCGACAAAGGTATCGCAAGCAAGCAAAGATACTCGCGCCTTGCGTGATCTTTGAAGAAAAAGTATATTGCAAAGCAAGCGAGCGTCGAGAACATCGCAAACTCGCAAAAATGCGCCGCCTTGCGCACAAATCTGTGCGTTACCTCAAGAGACGGTGAGATCGAGCCGAGGATAGAATTGATAAGCTCGGTCACAGATCCGCTCATTTCGCCCGAGCTCTCGCCCGTCTGCAAGGAATTTGAGAATATAAAGAGCGCCCAAAGAATACTCGCTACCAAAAATATTATCGGCAGAGTATGCTTTTTCACTTCAACTCTCCAATTGTCAGAAGAATTCCGTAGTTATCCGAAACGTAGCCTGCCTCGGTGTCATTCTTGCCCTTGTATTTGCCGGTCACGATCTCATAAGAAAGGATCTCGCCGTACTCGCGTGCGAACCAGAAGCTTTCCTCGCGTCCCTCTTCCGCTCTGCCGAAGAAGTGGTTGCTTCCCTTTCCCTCGGACTTATCCTCAAGCGCGAGACCTCGAGCATCGTCAAAGCCGCGGTTTGCGATCATATCATAGTAAACGTCTCCGTCGACCTCACACTTGAGATCGAGTGCAAGATATACGGGCATATTGTTGTATCTCTTGCCAAGATTTCCCTTGAGCGCACGGGTAAGCTGACCAAGCTCGGTCAGTCTCACGGCGTCGGATGAGTGGTCGAGCTGAGCGCTTGCAACAACGAGACTTCCTCCGGTGTATCTGTCAAAAAGCTCTACCCACGTGCAAATTCTCTTATCCATCGCACCTGCGGCAAGTGCAGGCTTCTTGACCTCATCATTGATCCAGAAGTTGCCCTCGTCCATAAGCACGAAGCGTTCCTCGTTGTAAAGAATTCCGTTCCAAAGTCCGCCCATAGATCTCTCGCCGTAGCTCGAAATTCCGCTGAATGCGTAGTTATCTATCTTCTTGAGCTTGCCTACCCAATCCTTGTTTCCTTCCTGAGTTGCAATAACGTCAGGCTTCAACTCGGCTACCATAGCCGCGAAGCGAGCCGCTCTTTCATCGATAGAATTGCCGTTCGGAGCATCAAGACTGTAGAGATTTTGCGAAAGCAGCCTGATATCAAGGTCAAGTCCCTCTACGTTCTCAAGAACTGCAGGCGGCTCGGTAGATCCCTCTGTCTCCTTAGGCTTCTTGGTCGCCTTCTCGGTAGGCGTATCAGTCACCTCGGGAGTCTCGGAGCCATCTACGTCCTTATCGGTATTATTACACGCAAACGCGCCAATCGTAAGTATAAGTAAAAGTAAAAGTGCGATATATCTTCTGAAATTCATAACTCTCATCCTTCTTTCTTAAAAGTCACTATCACTCCGTAATGATCGGAGACAAATCCGGGCTCGGTCTCACCCTCGGAAACATACTTCTTGGAGATTATTTCGTATTGGAGCACGGTCTCCTCGCCGCGATAGAAACAGAAGTCGATCTCGCTCTCCTTCTTTCCGTACGCGTGGTAAGTTCCGTCCACTACCGAGATATCCTCTATCGCTACATCTCTCGAATCAACAAATCCGCCTCGCTTGATCGACTCGTAAGGAGACGTGTCGGGCTTGCAGTTAAAGTCGCCCGTGAGGTAGATAGTATGACTGTCATATCTATCGCCAAGACGCTTTTTGAGATGTCCCATAAGAAGAGCCGCCTGCACTCTGCGCACGTCGTCGGTAGAGTGGTCAAGATGGGTGTTTGCCATAATGAAGGTCTCGCCCGTATAGCGATCGAAAAGCTCTACCCAGGTGCAAATTCTTCTGCACTTTGCGTTTTCGGTCATGCTCACCTCATCGGGAGTATCGGTCAGCCAGAAGGTGTCCGAGTCGAGCATAACAAATCTCTCTTTTTTATACATTATCGCGCTCCACTCGCCCGTCGAAGCATTGTGACCGTTTCGCGAGGAACCGACGACCGCATAGTCCTTGAGCGTACGCAGATATCTGCGCCACTCAAACGTTGTCTCCTGCGTGCCGATAATATCAGGCTTGTATTCGTCGATAAGTCCCTTGAGTCGCGTGGTGCGCTGAAGCACGGTGTTACCACCCTCGTCATCAGCACAGCGGACGTTCTGCGAAAGGATCTTGAGATTTAAGTCAAGCCCCGTGGTGTCCTCAAGCTTTGTAAGCGGCTCGGTCTCTTTCGGCTTCTTGGTCGCCTTCTCGGTCGCATCCGTAGCTTCGTCTGTGGGAACAGTCGCATCAGTTTCGTCAGACTGATCAGAATTGCAGGCAACGAAGGTCAGCATCGTCGCAAAAAGCAAAACTGCCGCCATTATTCTGAATATCATTTTCATTATTTATCACCTCAAATAAAGATGTATTCAATAGAAATAATTCATAGACAGAATTATTATAGCACACAAAAACCGCCTTGTCAAGAAATGTGCGTGATTTTAGAGCAATTCGACATAAAACTCTTGCTTTTTTTCAAAAAATGTGATACAATATTCTCACTCAGAAAAAAGAAAGGAGACTCCGCCGTGGCTGATAACAAAAAACAGGCGACCAAGGTCGTAGCCCAAAACAAAAAAGCATATCACGACTACTTCGTTGACGAGAAGTACGAGGCGGGCATCGCTCTTTTCGGAACTGAGGTAAAAAGCATCCGTCAGGGCGCGGTAAATCTCAAGGATTGCTACTGCTCGATAAAGAACGGAGAGCTTTTCGTCGTCGGTATGCATATAAGTCCCTATGAAAAGGGTAATATCTTCAATAAAGAACCAAGGCGCGAGCGCAAGCTACTGATGCATAAGCGCGAAATAATGAAGCTTGGCGGCCTTGTGGCGCAAAAGGGCTATACGCTCGTTCCGCTCTCGCTCTATTTCTCGGGCAAAAACGTCAAGGTCGAGCTCGGTCTCTGCCGAGGTAAGAAGCTCTACGATAAGCGCGACGCTCTCGCCGAGAAGCAGGCTGATCGCGAGATGGACCGCAGAATGAAGGACTCGCACCGATCCTACGAGGACTAAGGAGGCTTTATGATCGAATACGTTTTGAGCTTTATGAATGAACTCGGATTTGACAAGGAAGCCGTAGCGTCGCTCTCTGCCGATATCGAAAAGATATACGCAAACGAGGAAGCTAAAGCACTCTTCGCGGGTGCTGTAGACGATTACGAAAGAGATATACATTCGAATTACACCGAACTCAGAGAGGCTGCAAAACGCGCGGGCGAGATAGTCGGCGTGCATGCTTACAGCGCGGAGCTGCTGCTCTTCATTTGCTTCTCGAAGCACTTAAGAGAGCTTTATCGCCTAAGAGACATCAGCGACCGCATATGGTTCGACAGTATGTCCGACCTCAAATGGAAGCTTTGGGAATGTAAGGCGGTCAAGGGCATATGGGGCTCGTTCGTCGCAGGATGGTTTCCGGGATTTTTCAACCTCACAAGGTTTGCGCTCGGCAGATTGCAGTTCGAGATCGTCGAGTTCGACGGCGAATACGAAAAGAACGGAAAAGCACTCAAAAATGGAGATAAGGTCATCAACGTCCACATCCCGAGAACCTTGACTCCGCTCGATAAGGAGAGCCGCGACGACGCGTACGCGCAGGCGGCGGAATTCTTCAGAAATATGACAGACGGCGCGCCGATAGCCTTCGTGTGCTCAAGCTGGCTGCTCTATCCCGAGGCTGAAAAGATCCTGCCCGCACACTCGAATATCCGAGGATTTATGGCGGATTACGATATGATCAGGTCAAAAGTAAACGGTGAGGGCGAGTACGGAGATATGTGGCGACTGTTCGATATGGATTTCACGGGCGATCTCAATGATTATCCCGAGGATAGCTCCCTGCGCCGCGCGTATAAGAAATTCTTGCTCGACGGCAATAGGACGGGTAGCGGATACGGCGTGTTCTTTTATTAAATTGAAATGAAAGTGAAGAGGTGAATACCTCTCACCTCTTCACTTTTCACTATACCTTTTCACTCTTCACTATTACTTTTTACTTCAATTACATGGGCCCGTAAAGGTTTCGACGGGGATTTTGAGGTATGATAAGCGGGTAGAGCCGGGCAATCTCTATAAAGGCCCAAATTTTAAAATTAAACGCTAACGAAAACGTTGCAATGGCTGCCTAAGGGCAGTGCCGTGGCCATAAGTGCCACCCGTTCCTCCGAAGAGTATCGCGGCTTCGGACTGAGCGTCAAGTAAGCGGTGAACGTGCGTCGGCCTTTCGCCATTGAGCCGACCACGCAAAAAATGGCTACCCAAGAGCGAAGTCTGTCTGCTGACGGCGCACAAGGGGAAATTTAAATAACAGACTGCACCCGGAGAAAGTTGTATCAAGAGGTTTTCGGACAGGGGTTCGACTCCCCTCGGGTCCACCAAAACAAAAAAGCCCTTCGGGGCTTTTTTTGTTTTGGCTGACCCTCGTGTCGAACCCCATCGCGCCTTTGGCGCGAATAGGGGTTCGCATTTTGCGAGCAAGGCGATGGGAGCTCGCTCACGTGAGCCGCGAGCAAAAATATTCGCCTTAGGCGAAACTCCCCTTTCGGCTACTTTCCACTCGAACGGTGACCGAAGATTTTTGCGAGATGTTACCTAAAATCAAATCCGAAACATCGAGCAAAAATCAAGAACGACTCCCCTATTATTCCCCATTCACGAACTCAGCCCCGAGCGGTGCTCGGGGCTGTTCTGTTAGATCATTTATTCAGTTTATTCTACCTCTACCTCAATCGCCGCGACGCTCGCCTTGGGAAGAATTACGGGCTTCGCGAGGTCGATATCCGCAGTGGTAGGGCTGACCGTCTCGGGCGCGTCGAAGGTGTTATGCGCGTGCATATCCTCGTGCGTAAGAAGTGTCATTCTCGCCTTCTTGCCAAGTGCTACACCGACTCCCTCGAGCGAGAGCTCTGCGTCCTCGGTGCAAGAGAGGTTGCCAAGCGTTACGAGCAGCTTGCCGTCCTTGACCGATGCCGAAACGCTGACCGAGCTCGTAAGCTCTTCGTTATTCGTAACGACAGTCTCGATTGCCTCCGCGCCCTGATGTCCCTTGTACATATCGTACACGTGATAGGTGGGGGTAACGATGCAATTCTCGCCGCCCGCTAAGAAGAGCGCGTGCAGGTTGTTGCAAAGCTGTGCGACGTTCGCCATTCTGACCTTATCGCAGTGGTTGTTGAATATATTCAGCGTGAGCGCGGAAACGACCGCGTCGCGCATCGTGCTCTGCTGCTCGAAGAGGTTATAACCCTTGCTGGGGCCCGATCCGTCGGGATGCCAGCATCCCCACTCGTCAACGATGAGCTTGAGGTTATGAGCTCTGCCGTGAGCGCAGATAATACTCCAATTGCGGAGAATGATCTCCTCCATTCTGTTTGCCTGAGACATCATCGCGTTCCACTCTTCATTTGTAAAAGTAAGCGGATCTCCTGCTCTGCCGCAGTAGTAGTGCATAGCAAAGCCGGTGGTCTTGTCGTCGAGATTGGGAACTGTGCCGTGCGTCCAATCGTACTTCATTCCGTCCGAGCCACAAGCATAAAGCTCAACGTCGCGCGAGACGTTGTGCATCAAAGTTGCGTATCTGCGGCACTCGTCCGCGTAAAACTCGGGGCGCATATGTCCACCGCCACCCCAATTCTCGTTGCCCACACCCCAGAAAGGAATGTCAAAAGGCTCGGGATGTCCGTTCTTCTCACGCTCGAGAGCAAGTGAGGTGCTTCCCTTGGGCGAGAGGCAGTAGTCCATCCAATTGCGTATATGCATAGGCGTGGTAGCCGTGATGTTAGCCGCAAAATAAGGCTTTGCGCCGACCATCTCGCAGAAATCCACGAATTCGTGCGTTCCGACCTCGTTGGGCTCGTATCTGCCGTCGTGGTAGTTCCACCAATTTATGCGCGTGGGACGATCCTCGCCAACGCCGTCTCTCCAATCGTAAGTCTCTGCAAAGCAGCCGCCCGGCCAGCGAAGCACGGGGGGATTGATAGCCTTAAATTTCTCGATTATATCCTTTCTGAAGCCGCGGACGTTAGGGATCTTCGAGTCTTTACCGACCCAGAGTCCGTCATAAAAAACGCCGCCGATATGCTCTGAAAAGTGACCGTATATTTCGGGAGCGATAGATCCCTTTTTCTTGGGGTAAACAAGATATAATTTCTTCATTTTTCTGCCTCCTTGAGCGGATTAGATTACAATAATATTTTACATCAAACACTCATATAAGTCAAGAATCTTTTTTAAGAATTTGAGACAATAGTTATCATTCTCGTCAATTTCTTGCCTCTGCCGTCTTGCAAATCCATCGGTTCTGTGCTATAATACATTCAGAACGAAATACTTTTGGATAAAAGCTTTGAACGAGAAGTAAATTTTTAATTTTTGGAGGATGCTTTTATGAAACTCTTGAATGATTACTCTTGGGTACGCGGAGTCAACCACCGCGTATGTCCTGAAGAACAGCTCAGACGCGAACTCGGATACGGCAAGCGCGTAAATCTCAACACGCTCCGCATCTGGCTCAGCCGCGGTCAGTACGAGCGCGACGGTGAGAAATATCTTGAGCAGATATTGCAGTACGTGCGCATTTCCTACGAGTGCGGCTATCAGGTAATGCCAATTCTGTTCAACGGAAACGGACTTGATCCCGCGACGCTGACCGAGGAATACTACGAGCGCAACGATGCGTATGCTCTGGCGATGATAAACACACTCAAGGACGAGCCCGGACTGCTTATGTGGGACGTTATGAACGAGCCTGCCTGCAACCGCTGGACCTATGCCAAGGACGTTACACCCGAAGAGAAAAAGAGCCGCTACGATCTGCTCTGGAGCTTTGTTCGCCGCTACTGCGCGTTCGTAAAAGAGGCTGACCCCGTCAACGCGATCACCGTCGGTCACACGACCGCGTGGGAGGTAGAGCCCACCGCCGAGTGCGTGGACGTTCTCTCTTTCCACGACTACAGCGGCACTCGCAAGAGACTGTATGAAAACTATGCGCTTGCGGACGAGCTCTCCAAAAAATACGGAAAGCCCGTAATGCAGACCGAGACCGGCTGTCTTGCGCGTTGCAACCCCTACGATATGGCACTTCAGGCGTGCGAGGAATACAAGATGGGTTGGATCATCTTCAATCTGATCATTCAGGGACGTTGCGACACCGAGCACGGCGTTTTCTATCCCGACGGAACGGTCCGCGATCCCGCGACTATCTCGGCGATGATGGGTTGCTACCGTTGCCGCGATCTCGACACCATCATCGTTCCCATCCCCAACCGCGAAGGTCAGGCTCAGCGTTGCGTTGACGACATCAAGAAAGCGCTCACCGAATACACGCAGGACGCTTTCGACTATCGTCCTTCGGATGCGGCACAGCTTCTGACTGCCTGCGAGCGCGCGGCAAATCTGCTTGAATGCTGCGATATGATCCCGATGGCTTGCCCGCCGACCGCAAGAATTGCCGCTTGGCGCAAGATGGAAAGACCTCCGCTCGCCGAGATCCGCCGTCTCGCTTACGACCTCGCAAATCAGCTCAAAGAGGTATGTGAGCTTCTGTAATATTTAAAATATCCAAATGGGCTGCTTCATTCAGATGCAGAAGACGTGTTCTTCGTTTCGTCGGCGTACAAAGGTACGCGTGATTCGAAGAACGCGGCTAAAAAACACACATAAAAATGAATTCCCCGAGCATCGTCTCGAAAAATTCTACCAAAAAACCGCTCTTGCTACCAAATTAAGATAGCAAAAGCGGTTTTCTGTTTATTTTATTCTTGTGTGTTTTTGTTCTGCGCTAAATGAGGCAGCCGCTTATTTATAGAATTAGTTTTCCTTCTTCTTAAGAACTATAGCAGTTCCGAGAACAGCAACTACTACGGTTGCGCCGAGAGCGATGCTGCCGCCGCATCCGCCGCCCTGTGCTGCGGGCTCTTCGGTGGGCTTGTCGTCACCTGCAGGAGCCTCGGTAGGCTTCTCGGTTGCGTCGGGATCGTCCTCCCAGATTGCGAATACGGTTACGTCTCCGCTAACGATGATCTTATCAACGATGG
>JAFTKL010000046.1 GCA_017453285.1 Clostridia bacterium
ACTCAAAGTGGAGCGCCTCGACGGTAACGCCGCGCTTTGCCATCATATAGCCCGCAACGGGCGAGTCGATGCCGCCCGAGAGCAGAAGCAGACCGCGGCCGTTAGTTCCGACCGGCATTCCGCCCGCGCCCTTGAAGCTGCCTGCCGAAATGTACGCGCCGTACTCGCGGATCTCGACCTTGACGACAACGTCGGGGTTGTGCACGTCGACCTTTATGCGAGGGTAGGCAGAGAGAATGACTCCGCCGATCTCGCGCGAGAGCTCCATAGAGTCAAGCGGAAAGGTCTTGTCAGATCTCTTAGCCTCGACCTTGAAGCTGCGCTTTCCCATAAGGAACTGAGGAATATACTCAGCGGCAACGCGCGAGATATCCTCCATATTCTTCTGACAGACCGCCGCGCGCTGTATAGCCACGATGCCGAAGACCTTGGACACCGACGCGAACATTCCGTCCATATCGCAAAAATCGTCCTTGGGCTCGACGTAGATCGTGCTCTGTGCGCGGTAAATGTCAAAATTACCGTACTCAGCCGCGCGTTTTTTCATCTCGCGGCAGAGCATATCCTCGAAATATTTACGGTTCGCGCCCTTGAGGACGATCTCACCGTATTTGCAAAGAAAGATCTCCTTTTGCTTCATAGGATCTCCTTATCAGTTGAAATAGAAATTCGGGAAGAGGACCTCCCATACCTTGCGACAGCCAAAGGTGTCGGCAATAGAGGAGTGAGCCACGCCCTCCCATTCGATGTTGAAGCACGCCATAGCGTCGGTCAGCGAGGCGTGAACTATCTCGGGGCAGACCTCGTGGGTGTATCTGACGAACTCGTTCGCACAGCAAAGCACCTTGTCGTGAAGAGCCTCACGCTCCTCGGGGGTGTCGTAGATGTACTTGATGTGGCTGTAGTCGGTAGACACGCCGTATGCGATTATGTGGTCAGCTGCCGCAAAGATCTCCTTGATTCGAGGCGTCAGCTCGGCGAGCGTGGGCGCATCCTGGACCATCTCGGGCGTGATGCCGTGGATCTTCTCGGTCTTGTTCCACTTGTTTGTGTGGGTGGGCTTGACGAGCGTGTCCATGATCAGCTCGCCAAAGCCGTCGACGATAGTGATAGAAAGGATCTCGTCGCGGTCGTAAAAGCCGGTCAGCTCAAGGTCAAAGAAGAGGACGCGCGCGCGATCCTTGTTGTAGAATGCCGCTCTGTGCGCGTCGCCCTCTGCACGACGGATCGCGAGATCCTCGGCAAAGCAAGCCTCGCACAGCTTCTTCTTGTATCTGATGTTCTTGCCGCACTTCACGCACATCTGCGGAAGCTTGTTTGCGGTGCGCTTGTCGTAGAAGTAGAGAATGCTCTTGTCAGCCTTGACGGTGTACGCGACAGGCTCTTCGATCGGCTCGTAGTGCATTTTCTGCAAGCGTTCTGCCGAGTAGTAGCCGCAAGAAGCCGCGTTCTTGGTGCTCATTCGCGGAATGACGGTGCCGCTCTCGAGCGTGATCGTGTCCTTCTTGGCTCTCGGGAAATACCAGGTCTCAGGCGGAGCCTCGGTAACGCGAGAGGGGTCGAAATAGTATATAATATCGCCGTCGGGGGCAACGTCGAACGCGATCGGATCGCCTGAGGGCATCAAGTGCATCTGCGAGAGCGTCTGTCGTGTCAGATAGTTCTTTTTCTCCGCGTCCTTAGCGGCGATCTGAAAAATGACCGCGCCCGAGCGGAGCTTCATCTGGTTCTTCAAGATATATTTCCTCCGAAAATACCGTATTTTTCGTAAATTCACATCACCCTTCATTATATCATAGGCTTAAGCTAAAGTCAAGAGATTTTTTTAGTTTAGGTCGGAGAGGAAACGGCGATTACCGCTTCGCCCGCGGTGGATGAGGAGCTTTTGACATAAACTAACAAAGAGCCTCTCCTTGAGGGAGGCACGAGTCTTGAGAGTGACGGTGGGAGTTGCGTGCACGAAAGATTAAGATGTCTCACGGAAGAAACATATAAACCGCTCTGCACGCGCTCTCCCTCACCCTCATTCCTCGGCACCTTCTCTCGCAAGAGAAGGCTCCTGTAGATCGCGCTTTTGGGCAACAGACGTGTGTGCGGCGGTGACCGATATCTCGGGCGATTCTTGAATAGCCCCTACGGGTTTAATATGATTTTCTTGTGTCGGCAACAGAGGGGAGTGAGGTCTATCGCCTTGTGACGCTCGAACTGTGGTTGCACTGCGATTGACAGCTCGATTAAGCCTTCTCTTGTGAGAGAGCATGTCGCAAAGCGACTGTCGGATGAGTAGGGTGTAAATAAGCGCACCGCTACACAAAATAAAAACACCATGCCGATTAAAGAGCGGAGCTCGTCAAAAACAAATAAGGAGCACGGTTGTTGTTTGGGGAGTTGTACGGGAAGTTGCCCTTCGGGCAATATCTCACGCCTTGCCGCTGGTGAGCAAGCTCCCCGACGGCTTAGGAGGAGATGCGAACCCTATGTTTCGCTTCGCTCAACGCAGAGTTTTGTTCGACGACTAAAGCCGTCGTTTTGCCGCAAACCGTGTTTGCTGCAAAACCACAAAACGTCTGTGCATTTGCTTTGCAAATGCTGTGATCGATTAACGAGCGGAGCTCGTCAAAAACAAAAAACCACACCGAGTGGTGTGGTTTTTGTTTTTGGTGACCCGTACGGGAATCGAACCCATGTTTCCAGCGTGAGAGGCTAGCGTCTTAGCCGCTTGACCAACGGGCCTTATCGCTCACAGCTTTGATATTATACCACACTTTTTTAGAAAATGCAATACCTTTTTGAAAAAAAGTTTGAAAAAAATTAAAAAAATTTTGTTTTCTGAAAAACATCTCTCTATGAGTTATGAGATGCTCCGCATCGTTATGGTTGGCTTCGCCAAGTTGAAGGCTGTAAGGGCAATCATACCATAACGTTTGCGATAGCCGAAGAGAGCCGAACTCATACGGTTTTGTGTGACAAATATTCACATCTGCGGCAGATAAAATGCTTGCAATATCTTATATTACTGCGCATTTTCTCTTTGCATCTGCAAAATATTTGTTCACTCAAAACTGCGAAGCACCCTCCGACGTTGCAATTTTTGATGGATTTTGTCAAAGCGAGTTGAAGCAAGATGCGCATCTTGCAAGACGAGATTTGGCGAAAGACGCGAAAATTGCTCGCCGCAGGGCGTATGAGTTCAACTCTCTTCGGCTATAGCAAACTCATAACTCTGAACTGAAAAGAGAGAGCTTCACGAAATTTACTTCCGTGTTACTCTCTCTTTTGTTTTTATCTACGGTTTCGTTTTTTTAATAATCCGTCGAGAAATCCTTACCGGCGATGAAGAGATCGATCGCCTCAAATCCCTTCTTGACGTGGTTGCTCGAAACGTAAAATCCGCCGCTTCCGTTGACTCTGATATAGGTCTTACGTGCGGTGAGAGCATAATACTCAGCCACGATCTCGCGTCCGGTCTCGTCCTTGAGGATAACTGTTCCCATATAGTTCTTCGGGTCTGCGAGAAGTGCCGCCTCTTCCTCCTCGGTTATATCGTAGGAGTCAACGATAGACACGTTGGTATTGAGCATAAACAGCTTCTTGAAGAGTGTGGTCTGATATCTGAGTATCTCCTCGCTCGTGCCGTCGGGTCTTGTGATATAGATATAGTCCTTAGTGATCCGTATTCGGCTGCCGTCGTCGGCGAGAACCTGAGTATCTATAACTCTGACCTGCTCGCCAAGTGCGTTATACTCGTAGTGGCGGGTAGTCGGCTTGACCTCCTCTCCTGCCGCGTTGTACACGGTAATTCCTGCGGGAGTAACGTACCACTGATTTCCGTCCATATCCTTGAAGTCGAGAGAACCGAAGGTGGTGAAGCTATTGCCCTTGGAGTCGGTGGTTATTATCGAAAGGGTATTGGTCTTATCCGACTTACCGTGAACGAGCTCGAACACGTACTCGTTATTGGGGAGCTTGATAGTGAGCTTTTCGGTGTAAAGAATACCTGTCTGGAGATACTCGGGGTATACCCAATCGTAAGTATCCCAAGCCAAGAAGTTGAGCGTTGCGCCCGAGACTTCGCATATCATATCAAGGCTCATATTAGCTTCGGGGAAGTTGATAACTGTATGAACGTAGTAATTTCCGTCTGCGTTAGCCTCGGATATATATATGTTCTGCAAGAATTTATGCTTCTTTCCTTCCTCGTCAGTATGTGTGCGGTAGAAGGAGATCTTATATTCCGAGTCGTATTCGACCTTGATATTTCCGTCCTTATCGTACTCGATATTTCCGTTCTCGTCGAGCTTAGGCTTTGCGAGTCCGTAGTTTATCTTATCCTGCGCGGAGGGCGAGAGCTTGATTATATCGTTGATGGTCGAGTCCATAAGGCTGAGCAGGCACACATCGATGTTATCGTAATTAGGTCTGAAGCCTGCGAACTGACCGTCCGAGAACTCGTAGGGGTGGATACCCTCAACGGTATCCTCACGGTCAAGAATATCGATATAGGTAAAGGAGATGATCTTATCGTAGTCGCCTCTCTTGTCGCTATACTTCTTATAGATATTAAAGTCCGTGACGTCGAAATAATCGCTCTGAGTGGTGGGATAAGCGATCATAGGCTCGACGATGGTATCTGCGGGTGCGAGCAGAGTGTCCTTAATGGAAGCGTTAAGAACGTAGACTGCGGGCTTGCGCTCACCTGTCTCGACGTCCTCGTACTGTGCGTAGTATCCGCCGCCGTTGATAAGTCTGTCGCCTATGACCATCTTATGTCTTTCGCCGGTCTTGCTTGCGACAACGTAGTACGAGGGGGTATATTCATAGGTCTCCTCGTATATTCTGACGGTCGCCTTGATCTTTATCTTGCTGTCTCTCGAGGGAGCAAGCGTGTTTTTCGCGATAGCGATAGCTCTTGCGGTGATTATACCCTCGGTGGGGAGCAGAGCGTCGTATGTAGGCTCAACAGAGTCCTTGACCTCTTCATCCGAGAGAAGTCTTCCGTCCGCGAGGTTTACGTTATAAACGTGCTCGGTGCCGTCGACCGTGAGTACTACGCGGTAGTACCACGAGCTGCGTGTTCTGGTGCAAGCCTCGAGTCCGTACTCGGCGTAGCCGAGGGCGGCGACCTGCTCGGGATCGATCTTACTCGTTGCAAGCGGATATCCTGCTGCAACGTAGAGTGCCGAGACGAGATCTCTCTTGAGGGTGAGCATAGTAGAGTCGACCTTATCGTACATCAGCACGAAGTCGGCGTCGTTATCAAGGAGGCTGGTCTCGAGGTTATATCTCGCAAGCGTGTAGCCCTGGGGCTCGTTTGCGTTATAGATCTTGATCGCGCTGATATTCTTTCCCTCAATATTGGGGAAAATGAGTATCTTCTGGTGGTCGACCGTCTCGGAGAGGTCGGGATCGTAGAAATCCGGGATAACTCTCTCCTTGATCTCTCCCGTTTCTGCGTCGAGCTGGATCAGAGTTCCTGCCGCCGTTCTGTAGTAGCCGAATTCCTGCTCGATGGGGAGCAGATCTCCGTTTGTATCGAACATCATATGAATGCCGTTGACCTTCTTGATATGATATTCGGTGTCATCTACGTCGTAGTAGGGAACTACCGTTTTGACGTAGTTATGAACGAACGCGAGGATGACTCCGAGGACGACGACGACAGCGAGGGTGATCAGTATTGCTATCTTACGTCTGCGCAGAAGGCTTGATGCCTTGCGTTGTGCTCTGGATTCTATCATCTGTTCTTTCTCCTAACTATTACGAATACTCCTGCGCAAAGAGAGATGAGAACGGGGACGATAGTGAGCACGAGTGTGTACTGAGTTGCTTCCTCGTTGGTGATGCTTTCGATCTCGAAGTTAGCGAACTCCTTGAAGTCAAGACCTACCGGAACGGGCTCACGGCCGCTCATTTGGAGAGCGGAGAGCAAGAAGTCGCTGTTGCCGTAAACGTTGGAGGTAATGTAATCGTTCTTTACGAAATCTATAGATCCGCTGAGCATTACGAATGCCGAGTCGTCCATAGTTCCATACTTTTCCTGCTCGAAATTAGTTTCGACCGATACCATCATAAGATTGAAGGGATCTGTTTTGGTGGCCGACGCCATCTCGCGATCTCCTTCCCAAGCGGCAGCCGAGTCGCTCGAGGTAAACATAGGATATACCTGTCTGTCGGGGAATGCGGGGTTGTATCCGATGGTGTACTTAGTTCCCTCGTCGGTATTCTCGACCTCGGTTCTCGAGTAGCTGGGGGAGAAGTAGAGAGAAGCCGCGTTCTCGAATACTACCTTGGGGGGAGTCGAGCGGTTGATGAGGTTCTCGCTCCAAGCGTTCATAAGAATATTGGATGCGTAGGTAGCAACTACCTTTCCGCTCTCGCCGAGCAGGCAGTTTGCCGAGTCGCGTACTCTGTACACGTCCTCTCCCTGCTGACGCATCGAAAGTCCCCAGTCGCCGAGGAATTCCTCAAGCTGAGGGAGCTCGCCCGTGTCGGGAGAGATGAATACCATAAAGGAGTTTCTGTCCTCCATAAATGCGTCGAGCTTGTCTATCTCGCTCTCTGCCGAGACGCCGTCCTTACCCGAGAGGAAGTCACTCTTGGGGTCGAAGGTGATGAGAATTCTGCATTCCTCGGGGATATCCTGAGTCGAGAGGTCGATAGGCATATACTTATATCCTGCGTCCTCGAGGACCGAGAAGAAGGAATATACGTACTCGCCGTCCGAGTTCTTACCCATGATAGTCTCGCCGTGGTTTACAGTGTAGCAAGCGAGAGGAGATTCGGCTCTGGTAACTGCGAGAATAGAGGAAGCGAATGCCTTCTCTCCGTTATATCCGTAGGGCTCGTCCTTGAGGAAGATGAAGAAGGAGCGGAGGGTACGGATTCTGTACTCTGTACCGCACTCGATGATAATGCTGTCGATAGCGATAGAGTCGGTATTGGAAACGAGATACTTGGTAAATCTCGAGGGGTTCGTCTTGGAGTCCTTGTACTCGGTGGTGATGTAGTCGGGGAACTTAGCGCGAAGCTCCTCAGCGTTCTGGACTACGTAGTTGGTAGTCTCGTCAGATTCGAGCACGTCTCTCTCCTGACAGAAGAGGATATTTACCTTGACTTCTTCGTCGCGGTAGCCCTCGTCTCCCTTGGAAAGACCGTTATCTGCGTTGTACTGCTTGTTCTCGGCTCTGAACTTGTCGAGCATTTCGATAGGCGAGTCCTCGTCGTCAGCCTCGTCACTCTCTGCGATGAGCTGGAAGCACTCCTCGGAGATGGTGAAGTGGAGATCGGGCGTGAGGTCAGCGTACCATCTGAAGCGCTCGGTAAGGAGCGAGAATACTACGTTTACGATTATTATAGCGGCTATAACGAGCGCCGTGATTGCGACGGAAGTACCGCCGTAACGGAGCTTGCGGCCTGTTGATGCTTTAAGTTTCATATGTTCTGTATCCTTTCTCTGCTATCTATCAACCCCAACGGCGCTTGTCGTAAACGCGTACGGTGAGGAGAAGGAATACTGCAGTTATGGAAATGTAATAAAGCAATGCAGACGGGTCTAACATGCCGCTGACAAAGGTGGAAAATCTGCTTACGAAGCATACCCAATTTATGATAAATCTGATAACGTAGTTATCGATGAATTCATTTACGAGATTGAGTACGAGCATCGTAACGATGATCGCGACTGTGATGATAGCTGCTGCGAGCTGGTTTTCTGTGAGCGAGGAGACGAAAAGTCCGATCGCGATGAACGCCATACCGATGCAGATGATACCGATGGTACAGCAGAAGATGCTGATGCCTACGGGTCCTACCGCATTTGCGTACGCGTCGTTGAGTCCCTCTGCGTTAGCGTAGGTATAGAGAGGGAAGAAGTTGATGCAGGAAACGAGCACGGATGACACGAAGAGTGTGAATGCTGCTAAGAACTTGCCGAACACCATACTGAAGATAGATACGGGCGCGGTCACAAGCAGCTGCTCGGTGCGTAGCTTCTTTTCCTCTGAGAAGAGCTTCATCGTCAGAAGCGGGATGAGCACGATGAAGGAGAAGATTATGTAGGTGAAATAAAGCGAGGTGTCATAGGACTGCATACCGAGCGTGGTATAGCAGCAAAGGAGCGCGGATACCGCGAGGAAAACGCCTACGTAAACGTAGCCGATAGCGTTAAGAAAATACGAGCGAAGCTCTTTTTTGAATATAGCAAACATAGCGGTCTCCTTTCCTTAATCCTCGTCGTCCTCGCCGAAGAGCGCGGAGAATTCTTCCTTGGTATCGCCCTTCTGCTTCTCGGCGATGTTTTTCGCGATCTGCTGCTCGGCACGGGTGCGTCTGGGTGCTCTCTGTGCGCTCTTGCGCTCGTAGCGGTTGCCGTCGGTCTGGTCGACGATAGCAACGAAGATGTCCTCAAGGCTCATACCGAGGGCTTCCATACCGATCAGCGGCCAATTCTTCTCGGCAAGAGTGTAGAAGAGGCTCTTGCGGATGTCGACTCCGACCTCGCTCTCGATGGAGTAGCTGTAAGCGTCACCGTCGCGTCCCGAGAGAAGCTCAGCGTGGATGATGCCGGGCTTTGCTTTGAGCATAGCGAGAACTTCCTTCTGCGGTCCGCAGATCTTGAGCTGGAAGCGTCTGTTGCTCTCAACGACTCTGGTTATGTTCTCGGTAAGCTCGTCTGCAACGATCTTACCCTTGTTGATGATAACTATTCTGTCGCAGACCGCCTGGACCTCCTGCAGAATGTGCGTTGAGAGGATGACGGTGTGGTCGCGTCCGAGGTTACGGAGCAGGTTTCTGACCTCGATTATCTGCTTGGGGTCAAGACCGACCGTAGGCTCGTCGAAAATGATGATCTCGGGGTTGCCGATGAGCGCCTGCGCGATGCCAACTCTCTGGCGGTAGCCCTTGGAGAGATTTTTGATAAGTCGCTTGTAGACGTCCTTGATCTTAACGACCTCGCAGATCTCCTCGAGGTGCTTGGTGCGGTTGAGCTTGCAATCCTTGAGATTGTAGCAGAAGATGAGGTACTCTTCTACCGTCATATCGAGGTAGAGAGGGGGCTGCTCGGGCAAATATCCTATGTGCTTTTTAGCCTCCATAGGATCGTCCAGCACGCTGACTCCCGCGACCTCAACGATACCCGAGGTAGAGGAGAGATAACCGGTAAGGATGTTCATAGTGGTACTCTTACCCGCACCGTTCGGTCCGAGGAAGCCCACGATCTCACCCTTTTTGACTTCGAAGCTGATGTCGTCAACGGCGCAATTCGAGCCGTAATTTTTCACCAGATGCTCTATTTTTATCATTTTAGGAATTCCTTTCCTTTAGATTTCTTGAATAAGCGCACCTACGCGCGATTACACAGAGTATATTATAACATATAAATATAAACATTTTGTGAATTATTTGAACATTTATCGAAGAAGAATATGATTTTCTTGTGAAAATGTGGCAAAATAGACAAAAATAAATGCAGAAGGCAGAATGCAGAATGCAGAATGCAGAATTGGCGAGAGCCACGCGGGAAGAGAAAGGCAAAATGCAAAGTGCAAAATGCAAAATTGGCAGAGATCGCGCGTTTGAATGTTGACGGAACAATAAAATTATATCAACTCCGTAGGGGCGCTTCACGAAGCGCCCGAGATATCGGTCAATGCCGCGCTTTATTATTTGATTGTAGGGGCGACCACAATGTTTTCGAAGAAAACTTGCAGGCTTGCCATGTGGTCGTCCGAGGTCGTATCGGACACCGTAGCACATCCGTCCATTGATGAAACGAAAGGCATATGCCAAAATTTGTAGGGACCGACGTCCCCGGCGGTCCTAAAAACAAGAGATAAATATATCTTTTTGGTCTGTTATCTTTGTTTTGAAAACATACGGATATTCAATTTGTAACCGATACGACATTGGACCGCCGGCAACTTGTTGCGCAACAAGTTGCATGGACGCACGGTCCC
>JAFTKL010000047.1 GCA_017453285.1 Clostridia bacterium
ACCTCTGGCACCTCTCCCACGAGGGTCTTGACCTCGAGGACGCAGGTAACGAGCCGCTGTATGAAAAACCCGGCTTCCTTGAAATGGGTGTTTCTCCCCTGCAGGCACCCGACACCCCCACCTACATCACCCTTGACTTTGAGGCAGGTCGCCCTGTTGCATTTAACGGCGAGAAGATGAGCGCAAAGGATATCATCCTCAATCTTAACAAGGTTGGTGGCGAGAACGGTATCGGGCTTCTTGACATAGTAGAAAACCGCCTTGTCGGTATGAAGTGTCGCGGCGTTTACGAGACTCCCGGTGGAGAGATCCTCTACTTTGCTCACAATTACCTTGAGACTGTTTGCCTTGATAAGTACACCGCTCACAAGAAGGCTGAGCTTGCAGTAACATTTGCTGATCTTGTTTACAACGGTCAGTGGTTCACACCTCTTCGCGAAGCTCTCTCCGCGTTCGTCGACAAGACTCAGGAGAACGTTACCGGTACGGTAAAGCTCAAGCTTTACAAGGGTAACATCATCAAGGCAGGTGTATGGAGCGACTACTCGCTCTACTCCGAGGAGATCGCTACCTTCGGTGAGGATAACGTATACAACCAAGCTGACGCTGCAGGCTTCATCAACCTCTTCGGTCTGCCGATCAAAGTTCAGGCGCAGATCAACGCAAAGAACAAGAAAAACTGATCATAAACCCTAAAAGGAGTATTTTTGCCTGCCGTGTAATGCGGCGGGCAAAAAGTGTTATAAAGATATGGAAAAAATGTGGGCGGGAAGGTTTGAAAAGAGCCTTGATCGCAAGGCGGACGACTTCAATTCCTCGATTCGCTTCGACTGTAAAATGTACGAGCAGGATATCATCGGCTCGATTGCACACGCAGAAATGCTTGCAAAGCAGGCTATTATCAGCGTAGACGACTGCGTGGCGATAGTAGGCGGTCTTACGCAGATACTCAATGATATCAAGTCGGGAAAGCTCGAATTTGATATGTCCTGCGAGGATATTCATATGTTCGTTGAGGCAGAGCTTACGCGTCGTATTGGCGACGCAGGCAAGCGTCTTCATACCGCAAGAAGTCGCAACGATCAGGTCGCGCTTGATATCAGAATGTATCTGCGCGACAAGTCCGAGGATGTGATCGCTCTTCTTCGTCAGCTTATCTCTGCAATTGCGGATAAGGCTGAAGAGGGAAAGGCGGCAATTCTTCCGGGATATACACATCTGCAGAGAGCACAGCCGATAACCTTCGGTCATCATCTACTCGCATACGCGCAGATGTTTCTGCGCGATATCTCCCGCGTTCGCGATGCTGTGGCAAGAATGAATTATTCGCCCATTGGCTCTTGCGCGCTTGCGGGAACTACTTACAACACCGACCGCAGATACGAGGCGGAAAAGCTCGGATTTTACGGTATTACACAGAATAGTATAGACGGAGTTTCGGACCGGGATTTCTGCGTTGAGCTTATGAGCGCGTTCTCGATCATAATGATGCATCTTTCCCGCTTTTCCGAGGAAGTGATACTCTGGTCGAGCTGGGAATTCAAGTTCGTCGAGCTTGACGATTCCTACACCACGGGCTCGTCGATAATGCCGCAGAAGAAGAATTCGGATATGGCAGAGCTCGTTCGCGGCAAAACGGGACGAGTTTACGGCGATCTGTTTGGTCTCCTTACCACTCTAAAGGGACTTCCGCTTGCATACAACAAGGATATGCAGGAGGATAAAGAGGCGGTCTTCGACGCACTTGAGACGGTCGAGATGTGCCTTGATATCTTCGCCCCGATGATAAAGACCATGCGCCTTATACCCGAGAATATGTACAAGGCGGCACAAGAGGGCTTCATCAACGCTACCGACCTTGCGGATTATCTGACCAAGAAGGGAATGCCCTTCAGATCTGCTTACAAGATCGTCGGACAGATAGTTGCGGAATGTATTGAGAAGCACACCGTGCTCGACAAGCTTCCTCTTGAAGCCTATAAGGCTCACAGCGATATTTTCGAAGAAGATCTTTATGTTGAGATCTCGCTCGAGACCTGCGTAGAAAAGCGCATTTCCGAGGGAGGCACGTCTGTCGCATCGGTCGAGCATCAGCTCGAGCTTGTAAGAAAGGAGCTTGAGTCGTGAAAAAGAAGATATTTATAGACGGCAAGGCAGGTACTACGGGACTTCGCATCTACGAGCGACTTGAATCTCGCGAGGATATCGAGATAATTCTTCTATCGGACGACGAGAGAAAGGATCCTGCTACACGAAAGAAAGCTCTCAACTCTTGCAATATAGCCTTTCTGTGCTTACCCGATGATGCCGCACGTGAATCGGTCTCGATGATCGATAATGAAAACGTAACGGTAATCGACACCTCGACAGCGCACCGCACGCTTGAAGGATGGTGCTACGGATTTCCCGAGCTTTCGGATGAGCTTGCAGAGAAGATAAAGAGCGCAAAGCGCATCGCGGTTCCCGGATGCCACGCAAGCGGATTTATCGCTCTTGTAAAGCCTCTGATAGATGCAGGATTTATTGATGTAAATGAACTTCTGACCTGCCACTCGATTACGGGATACAGCGGCGGCGGAAAGAAGATGATCGCTGATTACGAGAGCGAGCAGAGAGATGCACTTCTCGATTCACCGAGACAGTACGCGATAGCTCAGCAGCATAAGCATCTCAAGGAGATGAAGGCGATAACCGGACTCGATAACGCACCGATATTCTGCCCGATCGTTTCGGACTTTTACAGCGGAATGATGGTGACTGTACCGCTATTTGCTTCTCAGCTTAAGGACGGAAAGACTGCTGCTGATATCAAAAAGCTTTACGCGGATAAATATAACTCTGAGCTCCTTTCCTATAAAGAGTGCGTCGATGAGTCAGGATTTGTCGCGGCGACGACCTATTCTGGTAAGGACACGATGACGGTAAGCGTCGCGGGAAACGAAGATAGAATATTGCTCATTGCGCTTTACGACAATCTCGGCAAGGGTGCATCGGGCGCGGCGGTAGAATGTATGAATATTGCTCTGGGTGTAGATAAGACTCAAGGGCTTGATATTTGATTTTTGGAGAATAAACTGATGGTAAAACAGATAAACGGCGGCGTTTGTGCCGCAAAGGGCTTTAGCGCAAACGGCGTACATTGTGGAATTCGTAAGAACAGAACCAAGAGAGATCTTGCGCTGATCTTCAGCGAGAAGCCCGCAACTGCGGCGGCAGTATATACGCAAAATCTTGTCAAAGGAGCTCCTTTGACGGTTACCAAGAGCAACATCGCTGACGGATATGCTCAGGCTGTTATTTGCAACAGCGGAAATGCCAACACCTGCAACGCAAACGGCATCGAGATCGCAGAGCAGATGTGTGCGCTGGTTGCGAAAAAGATGAATATAAAGGCAAACGACGTTATCGTTGCTTCAACAGGCGTTATCGGTCAGCCTCTTGATATCACTCCGATAGCAAACGGAATGGACGAGCTTGTCGCAGGACTTGGAGATCACAACGATCTCGCGTGCGAGGCTATTATGACGACCGATACTCGTCCCAAGGAGATCGCGTTTGAGTTCGAGATTGGCGGCAAGACCTGCAAGATCGGCGGAATAGCAAAGGGAAGCGGAATGATCCATCCCAATATGGCGACGATGCTCGTGTTCGTCACCACTGACTGTGCTATCAACGCAGAGATGCTTCAGAAGGCTCTCTCTGCTGATATACTTACTTCGTTTAATATGGTAAGCGTTGACGGCGACACATCCACTAACGATATGGTCAGCGTAATGGCTAACGGCTTGGCTGAAAATACAGTTATTGATAACGACGGCGTGGAATTTAACGCTTTCTGTGAAGCACTTCACGCGGTAACTTCCTATCTGTGCAAGATGATCGCAGGTGACGGTGAGGGCGCAACTAAGCTGCTTGAGTGTCAGGTCAGCGGTGCGGTTGACGACGTCAACGCAAGAATTATCGCAAAATCTGTTATTTGCTCGTCACTCTTCAAGGCGGCTATGTTCGGTGCTGACGCACACTGGGGCAGAGTCCTTTGCGCGATCGGATACAGCGGTGCTGGCGTCGACGTTAATCGCGTTGATGTTTCCTTTGCATCGGCAAAGGGTGAGATCTGTGTTTGCGTAAACGGCGCGGGAATTCCTTTCTCTGAAGAGATCGCAAAGGAGATCCTGCTTGAGAGCGAGATCAAGATCATCATCAAGGTCGGAGATGGCGACGGAAATGCAGTTGCTTGGGGTTGTGACCTCACTTACGATTACGTCAAGATCAACGGCGATTACAGAACCTGATCGGAGGACTTATGGAGCTTACAAACGCGCAGAGAGCGGACGTGCTTATACAGGCGCTCCCTTATATACAGAAATATTACAATAAGATAATCGTCGTAAAATACGGCGGAAACGCTATGATCAATGAGGATCTCAAGGAAGCGGTAATGGGAGATATCGTACTTCTCTCGCTTATCGGCATCAAGGTCGTGCTCGTTCACGGCGGCGGTCCCGAGATTACAGATATGCTCAAGAAGGTCGGTAAGGAGAGCAAGTTCGTTGA
>JAFTKL010000048.1 GCA_017453285.1 Clostridia bacterium
GGGGGTTTACTCCCGCCGATGTCGTTACGGTTGCAAAATGCACTTCCGTCTGTTATCTAAACAATAAATCTATATCAATTCTGTAGGGACCGGCGTCCCCGACGGTCCAAGCTCGTATCGGTTACAAACTGAATATCCGTATGTTTTCAAAACAAAGATAACAGACCAAAAAGATATATTTATCTCTTGTTTTTTAGGACCGCCGAGGACGTCGGTCCCTACAAGTTTGATATAATTTTATTGTATCGTCAACAGATGAAGGCGCATCCTCTGCCAATTTTGCACTTTGCATTTTGCATTTTCTCTTCCCGCGTCTTAATTTTCAACTTTCCATTTTCAATTCTCAATTCACAACAAAAGCCTCGCTGATAGCGAGGCTTTTGTTGTTTATTTGAGCTCATTGACGAGCTTTTTGAAGTATCTTCCTCTCTGCGCGAAGTTATCGAATCTATCGAAGCTTGCCGACGCGGGCGAGAGCAGAACGCATCCGCCCTCTCTTGCGTGCTCGCGCGCGATCGTGACGCTCTCCTCAAAGCTCTCCGCGCGGATTATCTCGGGGCTTCCCGAATATCCGTCGTAACTTCTCAGTGCCCTCTCGATCTTATCCGCCGTCGCGCCCGTCAGCACGAGGACTCTCGCGCTCTCGCAAAGCTTGGGAGCAAGCGGTGCGTAATCGAGATTTTTGTCGTATCCGCCGCAGATGACCACGATATCTCTGCCCCTAAGTGCCGACAGCGCGGCTATCGTGCGCGTGGGCGAGGAATCTATCGAGCCATTGATATAATCCACTCCGTCAAGCGTTCTGACCGGCTCAAGTCTATGCTCAACGCCCGTAAACTCGCGTGCGACGCTAAGAAAATCCTGCGGCTCTGCGTATCCGTAGGTCAGCGCCATAGCGGTCATATAATTCTCGATATTATGCGTGCCGGGCAGTCTTATCTCTTTCTCTTCGAGCAACTCTGTCTCGCTCTCACCGTCAGAGATACATATCACGCCGTCTCTGCGATAGATCGCCTTTGCGCTCGGGTAATTTCCGTCGACTATCTCGCTATAGCACGAACGCGAGGACGAAAAGAAGACGACCTCTCTGCCGCTCTCTGCGATCTCTCTGCCAAAGTCGCGAGTGATCTCGCAATCGGCGTTTACGACCAGTCTTTTCGTATTCTTTCCGACGATATTCTTTTTTGCCTCTACGTACTCGTCAAAATCTATATGCCAATTGAGGTGATTTGGCGATACGTTGGTGATCGCGGCAAAGCTCGGCGCGTGCGGAAGTCTCATAAGCTGGAAGCTCGAGAGCTCGAGCACGCAAGCGTCGCTCTCGGTCATCTCTGCGCACTTATCGAGCAGAGGCGTGCCGATATTTCCGCCGACGAACACGCGCATTCCCGCCGCCTCCAAGAATTTACCGCAAAGCGTTGTGCTTGTGGTCTTGCCGTCACTACCCGTGATGGCAAAGGTCTGCGCGGCGGTCAGCTCAAGCAGCTTCTCGATCTCGGACGTCAGCTGCGCGCCATTCTCTTCTGCGAGCGCAAGCGAAGGCAGATCGGGGCGGATACCGGGTGAGCGGAAGATCACGTCTCCCTCGACCTTATCCTGCCAATCATTCCCACACACAAATCTCACTCCGCGCGCGGCGAGCTCCTCTGCCGCCTCTCCAAGTTCTGCCACGCTCTTTTTGTCGTAGACCGTCAGAAGCTCGGGTTTCGTGAGCCCGATCAAGAGCTTGACGAGCGGAAGATTGGACACGCCGAGTCCGAGCACGGCACAGCGCTTATTTTCTATAGTATTTTTCAAGTTTTCGAAGCAATCGGGCATATTTTCTCCTTGGTATCGGGTAATTATTTATCTCTACGTTATAATTATATATCCAAGTTCACGCAAATGCAAGGGTATGACGAAAAAATTTTCAAAAAGGCCTTTTCAAAAGGCGAAAAATTTGGTATAATGTATTCGTATAAATATTTTTAAAGGGGTAGACATGGCAAAAAAAGAAACGACTAATCAAAGCTATAACGATCAAAGCATAAAAGCCCTGAAGGGTGCAGACAGAGTGAGAAAGCGCCCGGCGGTAATTTTCGGCTCTGACGGCCTTGAGGGCTGCGAGCATTCATTCTTTGAGATACTCTCGAACGCTGTCGACGAGGCGCGTGAGGGACACGGCAACGAGATCATCGTTACCGCATATACCGACCATTCCATCCGCGTTGACGACAAAGGACGCGGAGTTCCGCTTGGATACAACGAGGCTGAGCAGAGATGGAACTGGGATCTTATCTACTGTGAGCTTTACGCAGGCGGTAAGTACGACAACAACGACGCAGGCTCGGCTTACGAGTTCTCGCTCGGTCTCAACGGACTCGGCGCGTGCGCTACGCAGTACAGCTCCGAGTTTATGGACGTTTACTCATACGACGGAGTGACCGAGTCCAAGATAAGCTTCAAGAAGGGCGAGCCGATCAGCGAGCTCATCACCCGTCCGCTCGAGAAGAACGAGCGCAGAACGGGTACCGTAGTGCATTGGCGCCCCGACCTCGAGGTCTTTACCGACGTCAAGATCCCGCGCGAGTTTTTTGTAGACACGATGAAGCGTCAGTCTGTCGTAACCGCGGGAATTTCCTTTATACTTAAATTCCAGGAGAGCGACGGTAAGTTTACCGAGTACAAGTTCTTCTATGAAAACGGCATCTCGGACTACGTAGCCGAGGTCGTCGGCGACTCCGCGATGACTCAGCCTGTGCTCTGGCATCTCGAGACGCAGGGCCGCGACCGCGCGGACAAGGATGAGTACAAGCTCAAGGCTGATTTCTCATTCTGCGTATCCAACACCGTCAATATGCTTGAATACTACCACTGCTCGAGCTATCTCGAGCACGGCGGCTCGCCCGACAGAGCTGTCAAGAACGCATTCGTTTACGCGCTTGACAAATACCTCAAGAACGCGGGCAAATACAACAAGAACGAGGCAAAGATCACGTTTGTTGACGTTTCGGACTGTCTCGTTTACGTCAGCAACAGTATCTCCACTCTGACATCCTACGCAAACCAGACCAAGAAAGCGATTACCAACGAGTTTATCTACGAGGCGATGACAGATTTCCTCAAGAAAAATCTTGAGATCTACTTTGTCGAGAACCCGACCGCCGCTGAGGTCTTTGCAAATCAGGTGCTCGTCAACAAGAGAAGCCGCGAGAACGCTGAGAACACGCGTTTATCGATCAAGAAGAAGCTGACCGGCACGCTCGACATCGCAAACCGCGTTGAAAAGTTCGTCAACTGTCGTTCCAAGGACCCGAACATCCGCGAGCTCTACATCGTTGAGGGTGATTCCGCGCTTACGTCCTGTAAGCTCGGTCGTAACGCGGAATATCAGGCGATCATCCCCGTCCGCGGTAAGACGCTCAACTGTATGAAGAGCAGCTACGACAAGATATTCAAGAGTGAGATCATCACCGACCTGCTCCGAGTTATCGGTTGCGGAGTCGAGATCGACCGCAAGGTCAAGACCGACATCGCCGCGTTCGATATGAGTATGCTCCGCTGGTCGAAGATCATAATCTGCACCGATGCCGACGAGGACGGCTTCCAGATCCGTACCCTGCTGCTCACGCTCTTCTACCGACTCCTGCCCACCCTTCTGCGCGAGCATAAGGTGTTTATCGCAGAGTCTCCCCTCTTCGAGATCACCGCAAAGGATAAGATATACTTCGCCTACAACGAGTTCGAGAAGGCTGAAATACTTAAGAAGCTCGGCAATCAGAAGTATACCCTCCAGCGCTCCAAGGGTCTTGGCGAGAACGAGCCCGAAATGATGTGGCAGACCACTATGAACCCCGAAACCCGCCGTCTGATCTCGGTCACCCCCGCAGACGCCGCCCTCACCGAGCAGATCTTCGATACCCTCCTTGGCGATAACCTCCCCGCCCGTAAGGAATTCATCTCCGCCCACGGAAATGAATATATGAAGGACGCGGATATATAAAGTTAGTTGAAGCAGGTGTTTTTCTCTTCTTTTTTGAAAAAAAGAAGCAAAAAACTTTCCTGTGGTGTTGTTATAGGGTTTTGATAGGACTCGAACCGATATTCCCTACGATAATTTGGGATACTGTAATCTATAGCAATATTCCCTTTCAAAGTTTAATTCAATAGCGATGTGGAAACACGCGGACCGTACCTCCCGCGTGTTTCTTTTTTTATTTTAATTGTGAAGAGCGACATATAAATCTTTGTTTGGTCTGTCAATCAAACGAAAAAATTTTATATCTGCCGGTAGGGCGGGGGTTTACTCCCGCCGATGTCGTTACGGTTA
>JAFTKL010000049.1 GCA_017453285.1 Clostridia bacterium
TCCTCGATGATACCGTTCTTTACGTTAAGAGAAAGCTTACAAGCTCCCTGCTGAGGTGCGCACCAGCCCACACCGTGAGTGTATGCCGAAATGTCGCTGATCTGCTTTGCCTCAACCCACTTGCCCTCTTCCGGAATGGGAGCGGGACCGTGCTTGGGGCCCTTTGTTACGGTACACATTTCCTGAACCTCACGGCTCATTGCGTACTCGCAAATGTTTTCATTGCTCATGATGTTATCTCCTTTATTTTATTATTACAAAATATTACAGAAGCTTTTCTATCGCGCGTGCGTAATGCTCGCCGATAAAACGCGCTCCGTTTGCGTTGGGGTGTACTCCGTCTCCCGAATAGTACTTCGGCTCGGGCTGAGTTTTGAGTGCCTCTTCGAACAGCTCGTCAAGCGGAATATACACGTCTGCATAATCCTCTGCGAGTCTGCGAACTATAGGGAGCACGCGGCAAAGATCCTCGCGGATCTCTTTCTTATCCTCGCAATCGAGCAGATAAGGCGCGAGTATCATTATCTTCGCGTCGGTCTCTTTTCTCAGTCTCTCGAGGATGCAGCGGTAGTTGAGCTCTATCTGCTCGTCGGTCGTCGTAACCATATCCCAATTGTAGCGATGCCATATATCGTTGATTCCGATGAGTATCGACACGATATCGGGCTTCAATGCTATCGCATCGGGATAAAGGCGGTCGAAGAGCTGACCCGTTCTGTTTCCGCCGATGCCGAGATTGATGAACTCAATATCAAGCTCAGGGTGAGCCTCCCGTATCATAGGGGCGGCGATACTTGGGTATCCGTTACCGAGGTTGTAATAATTTCGTCTGTCACGTCCCGCGTCGGTTATACTGTCGCCCTGAAAGAGAATTCTGACCTTTTTCATGGCGCGAAAATTACTTTACGATAGAGCCGTAAACCTCACCGAAAGCGCAAGCAGCGTTGGACTCGTCGGTGTCGATATGCATAGCGAGCGCGAACTTCTCGCTTACTCTTACTACTACGTCGCCGAATACGAGGGGACGAGCGGTGTCGAGCTTAACGCAAACGATCTCCTTATCAGAAACGCCGAGCTCAGCAGCGTCAGCGGGAGTCATATGTATGTGTCTCTTAGCAGCAATAACGCCTTCCTTTACCTCAACAGAGCCGCAGGGGCCCTCGAGGATGCAGGAGCCGCTTCCTGCGATGTCGCCCGACTCGCGAACGGGAGCAACAACGCCGATGGTGCGTGCGTCAGTGAGAGAAAGCTCAACCTGATCTGCAGGACGCGTAGGTCCGAGAATGCTTGCCTTAAGAGCGCCCTTGGGGCCCTTAACGGTAACCTTCTCCTCGCACGCGAACTGACCGGGCTGGCTAAGATCCTTCTTATTTGTGAGTGTGTGACCCTTACCGAAAAGGATCTCAAGAGTTTCTGCAGTTACGTGTACGTGTCTTGCAGAAGTTTCAATCAAAATTTTGTTTGCCATGGCAGTAAATATATCCTTTCTGTTTTTTGTTTGTTTTTTGACATACTTTTTTATATTATAACACATTTTTTCGCTCTTGTAAAGATTTAAAGCGCATTTTTCTGCAAATAATATTATATAAATTTCTAATATTTTCATTTTTGGAGGATATATGTTCGACGCAGAGCAAAGCAAGAAAAGAGTTAAAAAGTCTCTTCCCTCCTCTTCCGAGCGCGAGGGCGAGAGCGACGGTGCGGTCAGCACAGGGGAACACTCGCGGATACGTACGATGTCGATAATCGGGCAGATCGAGGGGCACTACCTGCTACCCGAGGGGCAGAAGGCGACGAAATACGAGCATCTGATACCCGAGCTTGTCGAGATCGAGGAGAGCGACGAGATCGACGGTCTTCTGATGATACTGAACACGATGGGAGGCGACGTCGAGGCGGGGCTCGCGATAGCCGAGCTCGTCGCGTCGATGAAAAAGCCGAGCGTCTCTTTGGTGCTCGGCGGCGGGCATTCGATCGGCGTGCCGCTCGCGACCGCGGCTGACCGCTCGTTTATCGTTCCCTCCGCGACTATGACCATCCATCCCGTGCGCATCAACGGTCTGGTACTCGGCGCGCCGCAGACATTTCATTACTTTGAGGAGATGCAAAAGCGGATCGTGAAGTTTATATGCGATCATTCAAAAGCCTCGCCCGACGTCATCCACGAGCTGATGATGCGCCCCGACGAGCTCGCGACCGATATCGGTTCGATCATCGACGGGCGTGAAGCGGTCGAATACGGTATCGTCGACTCGCTCGGCGGCCTCTCGGACGCCCTCGCGGCGCTGAAAGAGATGGTGAGGAGTTAAGGGTTAGGACGCGATTTTGCCACTTTCTTTCGGAGAAAGTGGCGCAAAGAACTTGAATGTGGGGTGGTCAAGGGTTTGTACGTGACTCAAACCAATATTCCCTAAAGATGTTTAGGATATTGTAAGCCAAAGCGACATCTTCGATCGCTAATTCAATAATATGCGAGGTGGAAACACGCGGACAGCAGGCTACCGCGTGTTTCTTTGATTTTGGATTGTGAAGAGTGACATAGAAATCTTTGTTTGGTCTGTCAATCAAACGAAAAAATTTTATATCTGCCGGTAGGGCGGGGGTTTACTCCCGCCGATGTCGTTACGGTTACAAAATGCACTTCCTTCTGTTATCTAAACAATAAATCTATGTCAATTCTGTAGGGACAGGCATCCTGCAACAAGTTGCCGACTGTCCAATGTCGTGACGGTACAAAATGCACATCCGTCTATTGCCCAAAAGCGCGATTTACAGGAGCCTTCTCTTGTGAGAGAAGGTGGCAGACAAACGGAGCTTGCGGAGTGCAGGCTGACGGATGAGTAGGGTGTAAATAGGCGCACCGCTATGCAAAAGTTAGTTTGTGAAACAAACTATTCGTCCACAAACAATCGACCTCGCCTTAATTTTCCATTTTCACTTTTCGACTTTCTCTATCAAAAACCGCCGATGCGTGTGCATCGGCGGTTTGGGTTTTATTCTTTAATTGACTCTCATCCAAGAAATTCGTGCAGGGTATCGTGGAGTGGTCCGTTGAGGTCGTCGGGGTCGTAGGAATGCCAAGCGACCGCCACGTTCTTCTCAAAATTGATATAGAGGTACTGCCCTCTCATTCCGCCCTTTGCGTAACCGTCTCCCGATTTTCCAAGCTCATATCCGTTCTCAAGCACGGTATCCACCCATTCCTGCGAGATTATACGCGTATCGCCGTACATACCGCCGTCAAGGTAAATTCGTCCGAGCTTTACGACGTCAGCCGTTCTGATATAAAGTCCGGTCGCTCCCATCGGGTATCCGTCGGGGCAATTCGAGAACGCGAACTCGCGGCACTTAGTCGGCTCGAAGAGTCTTGACGAGAGGAACTGATCAAGCATCTCGCCGCTTACCTTAGTGACCACTCTCGAGATCAGATAATACGCGGCATCGGTATACACACGCTTCTCACCCGGCTCGTAAACGAGCGGCTCGGAGAGAACGATCTCGAGAAAATCTCTGTTCTCGTACTTACTGCTGTCCTCGGCATCGATATCGAGAAATCCGTGCTCAAAGCCTGCGCGGTGTCTCATAACGTCATGTATCGTGACCTTATTCCAAGCGGCAGGATCTATGCCGTATTCGGCAAGCTCTTCGGCAAATATCGAGCCGATCGTATCGGTGACCTTTATCTTTCCCTCGTCAAAGAGCATACCTATCGCGGTAACGCAATAAACCTTTGTGACCGAGTAGCAATTCTGGCAGGGGTTTGACGCGATGAGCGTTTCGGTCTCGAGTCCGTTCTCGTCGTATACTGCTATGCGATAGACGGGAAGATCCTCTGACTTTGCGGTCTTGCAGAGCGCATCGAGAAGACCCTTTCTTTCATACTCGCCCGTAAAGCTACCTCCCTTGCCGTCGTAGACCACCGCGCTTCCTCTCCTTGTGAGCTTATTAAGCACGATCGCAGTTGCAACCTCAAGTCCGTCTGTATCGGGTGCGTAGATCGCGACCTTATTGCCCGATACGTACACAGAATAGACGAGTCCGCCATCGGCAACGAGCTTTTTAGCCTCGGCGGTCGCCTCGTGCTTGGTGTCGCCCACGATTATCTCGGGAACGCTGCTTTCTGCCGCGCTGTCGGAGACTACCGAGTATTTACCCATAGTGAAATTCTTATCGAGCGCGACAAGCTTATCATATATTCTATTTGCCGCCGCCTTGCAGCCGTCAGCGTAAACAATGCGCACGGGCTCGCTTGCATCCGAGAGCAGAATATCGCTATCCTTCAGCTCTACCTTCTCTTCTGTGGGCGCGTCTGTCGGTGCGTCGGTCGCGTCGGTAGACACAACGTCGTCGTTCGGCGCGTCCTCGGGCTTGCACGCACACGCAAGCGTGAGCATAGCGCAAAGCAATAACAGTGCGGTCATTCTTCTAAACGTCGTTTTCATTTTTATCACCTTATTTCTTTTCCCACTTGGTTCCCTGGGGGGTATCGGTAAGAACTACTCCCTTCTCGAGAAGCTCGGCTCTGATCTGGTCAGCGCGAGCGTAATCCTTTGCCTTTTTAGCCGCCGCTCTCTGCGCGATCATATCCTCAACGTAGCAAGCAAACGGATCGTTTGCGATAGCCGCCGCTGCCTCTTCTGCCGCACGCTTTTCCTCGGCTACTATTCTCTCTGCCGCCGCGATAAGACCTACGCAGAGCACCTTATCGAAGTCAGCGATAGCCGCGAGCTTTGTTGCCGCGCTCGTCTTTGCCTTGAGAACGTCGTAGAGCGCGGTGACAGAAAGCGAGGTATTGAGGTCGTTATCCATAGCCGCTCTGAACTTAGCTTTGAGCTCTTCAAGCGCCGCGCCGTCGATCTCTCCCTGCTCTTCTTTGTAGAGTGCCGCGATCTTTGCCACAAGCTTATTGTACGCGATGACCGCATTATCGAGGTTCTCGTAAGAGAACACGAGAGACTTACGGTAGTGCGACTGCAGGCAGAAAAATCTGTAAACAAGCGGATCGTAGCCCTTGGACTCGAGCAACGACACGGTCAGAAATTCGCCGCTCGACTTACTCATCTTGCCCGAGTTTGTGTTGAGGTGGTGAACGTGGAACCAATAATTGCACCACTTGTGACCGATAAACGCTTCACTCTGCGCGATCTCGTTGGTGTGGTGAGGAAATGCGTTGTCAATTCCGCCGCAGTGGATATCGAGGTGCTCGCCAAGATACTTCATACTGATGCAGGAGCACTCGATGTGCCAACCGGGGTAACCGATACCCCAGGGGCTATCCCACTTGAGCTCCTGATCGTCGAACTTGGACTTTGTGAACCAGAGCACGAAGTCAGCCTTATTGCGCTTGTTGGTGTCCTCTTCAACACCCTCGCGGACTCCGACCTCGAGGTCCTCTTCCTTGAAATCGTTGCAAACGTAGTACTGCTCGAGCGTCGAGGTATCGAAATAGATATTTCCGCCCGCCTCGTAAGCGTAGCCCTTCTCGATCAGCGCCTCGATGGTCTTGATAAACTCGTCGATGCAGCTCGTTGCGGGAGCTACGACCTCGGGGGTCTTAATATTGAGCTTCTTGCAGTCCTCAAAGAACGCGTCGGTATAGAACTTCGCGATCTGAAGCACGGTCTTGTTCTCTCTCTTTGCGCCCTTGAGCATCTTGTCCTCGCCCGTATCCGCGTCGCTCGAGAGGTGTCCTACGTCGGTTATGTTCATAACTCTTGTAACGTCAAGACCTGTGTAGCGGAGATACTTTTCAAGCACGTCTTCCATAATATAGCTGCGCAGATTTCCGATGTGTGCGTAGTGATATACCGTCGGACCGCAGGTGTACATATTAACCTTGCCTGCGACGTTGGGTACGAATTCTTCTCTTTTTCTTGTAAGTGAATTGTAGATAAGCATATTTATTCCTCTTTGATTTTATTTTTCGTCCTTTATTTTTGCAAGCTCACTCTCAAGCTCGGATATCTTCTCCTCAAGCCGCTTGATCTGCTGTGCCACGGGGTCGGGAATGTGGATCTGGTCAAGATCGCTCTCGACCTTAACTCCCTCTCTGCGCACCACCTTTGCGGGAATACCGACCGCGGTGCAGTTTTCGGGGATCTCCTTGAGCACCACGGCATTCGCCGCGACCTTGGAGTTGTCTCCTATATAGAACGGTCCGAGCACCTTTGCGCCCGCGCCGATCATTACGTTATTACCGATGGTGGGGTGACGCTTGCCCACGTCCTTACCCGTACCGCCGAGCGTCGCGCCCTGATAGATCGTGCAGTTGTCGCCGATCTCCGCCGTCTCACCGATCACGACTCCCGAGCCGTGATCTATCACAAAGCCCTTGCCGATCTTCGCGCCGGGGTGTATCTCTATACCCGTGAAGAGCTTTGCCGTCTGGCTGATGGCACGCGCCGAGAAGTAATGTCCGTTCTCGTGCAGACCGTGCGCGATACGATGCGCTATAAGGGCGTGAACGCCCGAATAAAGCAGAAGCACCTCTGCGTCGCTTCTTGCCGCGGGGTCACGCTCGCGCACAGCCGCGACGTCCTCTTTGACGTCGGCGACCAGCTTTTTTGTGCCCTTACCTACCGCAACTGCGCATTTCACGCCTGCCTTTGCACCGTTCACGGTATTTTTAACTGTATTTCTTATTTTTCTCTTGATCTCGGAATCCATATAAGCCTCCAAAAAAACAAAAATACCTCCGTGCCGACGGCACAGAGGCGTATAACACGCGGTCCCACTCTGCTTTGAGCGAATGCTCCTCTATCCCCTTAACGCGAGGTCACGCCGCCGCTACACACCCGCAGGCTTCAAGGCGGAGTCTCAGAGGCGCACAGACCGAAAAGCTCATACTGCCGCTCACAGCCCAAGGCGGCAATTCTCTGATTTCGCTTGACGGATTCTTCCTCGTCACAGACAAAACGAAGCTCAAAATTCTTCGTTCAATATATTATACACGCTTTTTCGCATTTTGTAAATAGTTTTTTTAAAAAAATATAAAAAGTTGTTGACAACTCAACTTTTCTGTGGTATGATATACTTGTATTATAATGGATACTATTGCGAAAGGAGGTATCATCTTGGAAGCAGACAGATTTGACAAGTTCTATTCGACGACCTGCTCTATCTTAAAAAGCATTCAAAAGCTCAAAAGCAAGTATATGATGCATTACGGTCTTACAAGCGCGCACACTATGTGTCTGAGGCATCTCAACGCCTCACCCGACGGACTTACGCGCACAAAACTTGCAAAGCTTTGCGACATAGACAAGGCGCAGATCTCCCGAATAGTAAACGACCTTTGCTCGAAGGGCTACGTTACCGAGCCTGAGAGTGAAAACGTCAACTACCGCAAGCGGCTTAAGCTGACTCCGCTTGGGCGCGACACCGCTGAGGGAATAAACGAGGCTGTTAAACAGATCCATTCCTTCGTCAGCGACGATATACCCGAGGACCAGATAACTTCATTCTATTCCGTGCTTGACCTCATCTGCGAAAAGCTCAAGCAGGCTGAGGACAGCCTCTGAAAACGAAACAACAAGATTTTTAATATTGAACTTATGAAAGGACAAATAAGATGAGCAAGGAAAAAACCGCTAAGATCATTAACATTCCCAAGGACATAAGACTTTACGAGAGAGTTGCCGACGTTTACGATTTCTGCAGAACTATAGAAAAGCACGGCGACCGCATCCTTTTTACTTACTTTGACAGACAGCGTCAGCTTCACGACGTAACCTACGGAGAGTTTACCCGCAAGGTAAAGTGTCTCGCTGCTTCCTTCACCGCTAAGGGCCTTGAGGGCAAGCGCATCGCTATCATCGGCGAGACCTCTGTAAACTGGGTGGCATCCTACGTTGCTATCCTCGCAGTCGGCGGAATTGCCATCCCGCTCGACAAGGAGCTTGAGATAAGCGTTATCGAGGGCTTTATGGAGAGCGTTGACGCAGACGCACTTATATATTCCTACAGCTTTAACGGAAAGTTCAGAAACACTATGGCAAGCCACAACACCCTCAACCGCTTCATTCCTATGGAACCCACCGACGAGGAGCTTGCGGCAAGCGATAAGATAATCCCTCTCGAGACTCTCTATAGCGAGGGCGAGGCACTCGTTGACGCAGGATTTTCGATCAAGCCCGTAGAGAACAGAGACGGCGTTGCCGAATTCCTCTTCACCTCGGGCACGACCGGTACATCCAAGTGTGTAATGCTCAGCCAGAAGAACATCTTCTCTGTCGTTACAAGCGCGGCTGCCACCGTTCGCTTCACTCCCGACGACACCATCGTATCGGTGCTCCCCATCCACCACACCTACGAGCTTGCTTGTATGCTTGCGGGTATGGACTACGGTATGCACATCTGCATCAACGACTCTATCTCTCACGTTCTCAAGAACCTTCAGATATTCAAGCCCACCGGACTCGTTCTCGTTCCCCTCTACGTTTACACCTTCTACAAGCGTATCTGGGCAGAGGCAAAGAAGACCGGCAGAGACAAGAAGCTCAAGCTCGGTATCACCGCGGCAAGATCGCTTCATAAGATGGGCATCGACAAGCGTCGCGACATCTTTGCTGAGGTACTCAACTCATTCGGCGGCAGACTCGAGAAGATCGTCTGCGGCGGCGCGGCACTCAATCCCCGCATGGTAGAATTCTTCGACACTCTCGGTGTTTCGATCTACGAGGGCTACGGCATCACCGAATGTGCACCGCTCACCTGCGTGGTTCCCTACTACAACCGTAAGTACGCGTCGGTAGGACCTGCAGTTCCCTGCTGTCAGGTAAGAATTTACGACTCTTATGAGAACGACAAGGGCTATATGGAAGGCGAAATTCAGGTCAAGGGCGACAACGTAATGCTCGGCTACTACAACAACCCCGAGGCAACTGCGGCGGCATTCACCGAGGACGGCTGGTTCAGAACCGGCGACGTCGGATATCTCGACGAGGACGAATACTGCTTCATCACCGGTCGACTCAAGACGGTCATCGTGCTTGAGAGCGGCAAGAACGTATTCCCCGAGGAGATCGAGGAATATCTCGGCAACATCGACCTCATCGCAGAGAGCGCGGTCATCGGCAGACAGAAGGAGGGCGAGAGCGAGGTGCTTCTCACCGCACTCGTATATCCCGATGCGACCAAGTTCGACGAGGGCACGACTACCGAGCAGATGCAGGAGGCTATCCAGCAGAAGATCAACGAGCTCAACAAGACTCTTCCCACCTACAAGCACATCAAGATCTTGGAGCTCCGCGACACCGAGTTCGAAAAGACCACCTCGAGAAAGATCAAGCGTCACCTTCTCAAGTAATTTCAAAAAACGTATTGACAAGAATGCGCTGATAAGTTATAATATTAGCAGATATAGTTTTCAATACTACATTTAAAAATACCATAAACCGTAAAAATGATAATTTGAAAGGACACAGAATATGTCTAATTACGTCATTCTCACAGACTCGGGAACAGATTTTACAAAAGAAATGATAGAAGAGCTCGACGTCAAGCTTCTCGAGCTTTGGGTAACACGCGAGGGTGAAGAGCCCGTTCCGAACAGCTCGCTTGACCTTGCAGAATTTTACGCATTCCTTCGCGAGAAGAAGTCGGCTTCGACCGCCGCTGTAAACATCGACGGCTTTATCGAGATAATGACTCCTATACTTGAGGAAGGAAAGGATATCCTCTATCTCGGATTTTCCTCGGGACTGAGCAGCACCTACGCGTCGGGTAAGATCGCGGCTGAAGAGCTCAGCGAAAAATACCCCGATCGCAAGATCTACACGGTAGACACGCTTGCAGCGTCTCTCGGTCAGGGACTTCTCGTTTATCTTGCGGCTAAGCGCAGACTTGCAGGCGAGAGCATCGAGGAAGTGCGCGACTTCGTAGAGGCAAACAAGCTGAACCTCTGCCACTGGTTCACCATCGACGACCTCTTCTTCCTCAAGAGAGGCGGACGCGTCAGCGGAACTACCGCTGTCGTCGGAACTATGCTCGGCATCAAGCCCGTAATGCACGTTGACAACGAGGGTCATCTCATCAACGTCGCAAAGGCGCGCGGCAGACGCGCATCGGTAGACGCTCTCTTCGACAAGGCAAAGACCACTATGATCGGCGAGCGCAAAGATGCTTCGGTATTCATCTCCCATGGAGATTGCTACGAGGATGCAGTATATCTTGCAGACCGTATTAAGAATGAAATAGGTGTAAAAGAGGTAAGAATAGGTTACGTCGGCTCGGTTATCGGCTCACACTCGGGTCCCGGCACGCTCGCGCTCTTCTTCCTCGGCAGTGAAAGATAAGACAA
>JAFTKL010000050.1 GCA_017453285.1 Clostridia bacterium
TGCCTTTCTAAAAATTATATATCATCTTATTATATCACTTAAAGTCAGTTATGTCAATAAGGCTTGCTCTCTTTTTTGTGCCACAGACTATAATTTTTTCGCTCTGCCTCGATATTTTCTCATAAAATGGAAAAGCGCTACATATAGATGTGATAGAAAAAAGATTTGGAGGAAGCAGTATGTTCGTTTATTCACTCAGAGCGAGTACGCTTAAATTTTTTGCGGTAGTCTGCGTCGCATTGACCGCGCTTATAACTATGATCACCTTTATCCCCGAATACAATAGCGGTGAGCTCGGCTACATAACCACAGGTAAGGAGAGCGAGATAAGCTACGACAAGATCAAGACCGACGCCGATCGAGCGCGGTTTCTCTCGCAGTTCGGATGGGAGGTAGGTGCGACACCGATCGAGAGCGCGGAGATCACCATTCCCGATCAGTTTGACAAGATCTTTACAGGATACAACGAGATACAGAAGCGTCAGGGGCTCGATCTTGCGAAGTACAAGCGCAAGAAGGTAATGCGCTATACCTACGAGATAACCAACTACGAGGGCGAGGACGGAAAGGTCTACGCGAATATCCTTGTCTATCGTAATAAGGTCATCGGCGGAGATATCTGCTCGGCAAGAGTCGACGGATTTATCCACGGATTTGAAAAGCCGTAAATAAAAAGCAGACAGCGATCTTTCTCGCTGTCTGCTTTTTGCTGCCTGCCGATAAAATTTGTGTGAAATTTATGGCGTAGCAAGTTCTTTTCGCCACTTTCTACGAAAGACAGTGACAAAACTTAACATAAACTAACTTAACCGTTAAGCGCGCGTCTCTTCTTCATCATAGCCTTTATACGCTCCTCGGTGTTGAGGATCTTCTTGCGAAGGCGGATGGACTTGGGAGTTACCTCGATAAGCTCCTCGTCGGTGATGAATTCGATCGCTTCCTCAAGCGAGAAGATGACGGGAGGCGTGAGCAGGAGCTTTTCGTCCGCGCCTGCAGAACGGATAGCGGTGAGCTGCTTCTTCTTGCAGGGGTTGACCGCGATGTCGTCGTTCTTGGGGTTCTCACCGACGATCATTCCCTCGTAAACGGGGGTCTGAGGACCAACGAAGAGGTTGCCGCGCTCCTGAGTGTTGTAAAGACCGTATCTTGTGGTCTCGCCTGCCTCGGATGCGACGAGCGAGCCTGTAAATCTCATTACTACCTCTCCGCGATAGGGCTGATAGCCGTCGAAGATGGTGTTCATAATACCCTCGCCGTGAGTTGCGGTGAGGAACTCGGAGCGGTATCCGAAGAGACATCTTGAGGGGATGGAATACTCAATTCTCATTCTGCTTCCGATCGGGTTCATCTCAAGCAGATCACCCTTGCGCTGCCCGAGCTTTTCAACTACCGCGCCAACGTAATCCGAGGGAACGTCAAGCGTTACGCGCTCCATAGGCTCGCACTTGACTCCGTCGATGTCCTTGTAGAGAACTCTGGGGTTGGAGCAGGTCATCTCGTAGCCCTCGCGGCGCATAGTCTCGATAAGTATGGAAAGGTGCATCTCACCTCTGCCCGCAACCTTGAACTCGTCGGTCGTGTCTCCGTCTTCAACACGAAGAGAAACGTCCTTGAGAAGCTCCTTGTAGAGTCTGTCGCGGAGCTGACGGGAGGTAACGAACTTACCCTCCTTACCTGCAAAGGGGCTGTCGTTGACCGCAAATGTCATCTCGAGCGTGGGCTCGCTCACCTTTACGAATTCAAGGGGCTCGGGAGCGGCAAGGCTTGTGATGGTGTCTCCGATTGTGATGTTCTCAGCGCCCGAGAAGCAAACGATGTCGCCCATGTTAGCCTTATCTACGGGAACGCGGAGCAGACCGTCGATCTGGAAGAGAGCCACGATCTTGGTGCGTCGGGGTGCGGCGCCCGTATGGTAGTTGCAGATGTAAGCATCCTGATTTACACGGATAGATCCGCGCTCGATACGACCGATACCGATACGGCCGACGTAATCATTATAGTCGATAGAGGAAACGAGGAGCTGAAGCTCGCCGTTCTCATCACCCTCGGGAGCAGGGATGTAGTCAAGGATCTTCTCAAAGAGCGGAACGAGATCCTTGCCCTCAACGTCGGGATCCTCGGTAGCCGTGCCCGCTCTGCCCGAGCAGTAGAGCATAGGGCTGTCGAGCTGCTCGTCGGACGCGTTGAGATCGATGAGAAGCTCGAGGATCTCGTCCTCAACCTCACCGAGTCTCGCATCGGGCTTGTCTATCTTGTTTATAACGATGATAACTCTGTGATTGAGCTCAAGCGCTCTCTGAAGCACGAAACGGGTCTGAGGCATAGGACCTTCAGCCGCGTCAACGAGCAGGATTACTCCGTTTACCATCTTGAGAATACGCTCGACCTCGCCGCCGAAGTCAGCGTGACCGGGGGTATCGATGAGATTGATCTTGACGTCCTTGTAGTGAACGGCGGTGTTCTTTGCGAGGATGGTAATTCCGCGCTCCTTTTCAAGATCGCCCGAGTCCATAACTCGAGTAACTGTCTCCTGGTTCTCTCTGTAAATACCGCCCTGCTTGAGCATCTCGTCAACGAGAGTGGTCTTGCCGTGGTCAACGTGTGCAATAATTGCAATATTTCTCAAATCGTTACGAATCACTTTGGTTATCTCCTTTTTTAAACATACTTTCACAATTTATTATTATATCACATTTTGTCAATATGTTAAAGATGTAAAATGACGATTTTTAGAAAAATATAAAAAAAATGTTGTGCAATCTGACAAAAACTCTATGCAAAAACTATGCAAAAGGAGAAATTGAGCAACTCTATTGACATAGTGGCAGATTTTTGGTAAAATAAGGCTATAGCCGAAGAGAGCCGAACTCATACGGTTTTGTGTGACAAATATCCGTATCTGCGGCAGATAAAATGCTTGCAATATCTTATATTACTGCGCATTTTCTCTTTGCATCTGCAAAATATTTGTTCACTCAAAACTGCGAAGCACCCTCCGGCGTTGCAATTTTTGATGGATTTTGTCAAAGCGAGTTGAA
>JAFTKL010000051.1 GCA_017453285.1 Clostridia bacterium
CAGAAAGGAATTTATATAAATGTTTGAAATACTTGCGACTGACGGCAGAGCGCGCAGAGGCGTTCTGCATACGGTACACGGAGACATACAGACCCCCGTATTTATGAACGTGGGCACCTGCGCCGCAATAAAGGGCGGCGTGTAGAGCAGAGAGCTTATCGACCTCGACTGTCAGGTAGAGCTTTCCAATACATATCACCTGCATATCCGCCCGGGTGATAAGCTTATATATGAGATGGGCGGACTTCATAAGTTTATGAATTGGGAGCGTCCGATACTCACCGACAGCGGCGGATTTCAGGTATTCTCGCTCTCACAGCTCCGCAAGATAACCGAGGAGGGCGTTCGCTTCGCCTCGCACGTCGACGGAAAGAGAATATTTATGGGCCCCGAGGAGAGTATGCAGATACAGTCCAACCTCGCGTCCACTATAGCGATGGCATTCGATGAGTGTATCGAGAACCCCGCACCCTATAAGTACGTAAAGGAGTCGTGTGATCGCACTGTGCGCTGGCTCGTCCGTTGTAAGACCGAGCTTGACAGACTCAATTCCTTGCCCGAGACGATAAATAAAAATCAGATGCTTTTCGGAATCAATCAGGGTGGAACGTATGAGGATCTGCGTATCGAGCATATGCACAAGATCGCAGAGCTCGACCTCGCGGGATACGCGATCGGCGGACTTGCCGTCGGTGAGGAAACTGAGGAGATGTATCGCATAATCAACGCGGTAGAGCCTCATATGCCAAAAGGTAAGCCGAGATATCTTATGGGTGTCGGAACACCCTGCAATATACTTGAGGCGGTGCATATGGGCGTTGATTTCTTCGACTGCGTAATGCCCAGCCGTAACGCAAGACACGGAAATCTCTTTACCTGGAACGGAAAGATGAACCTGCTCAACGAGAAGTACGCAAAGGATCCCCGTCCGTTCGACGAGAACTGCGGATGCCCCGCCTGCCGCAACTACAGCCGCTCCTACGTTCGCCATCTTATCAAGGCGAAGGAGTCGCTCGGTATGAGACTTGCGGTCGCGCACAATCTCTATTTCTACAATAATCTCACCCGAGAGATCCGCAAGGCACTTGACGGTGGATACTTCGAGAGCTTCTATCAGAAGTACCGCAACATTCTCGGCGAGAGAAATCCCGATTGATTTAAATTTTAAATATATAAGGGAGACTGTTATGGGAAAAGCTTCAAAATTTTTTGCAGGACTTGCGTGGGGAGCGGCTCTCTCGGGCGCAACGATGGCAGGCGCAAAGATCGTAAAGGAGATAAAAGAGGACGTGACCGAGCTTGAGTTCATCTCCTCCGACGATAAAAATTCGGTAAAGGTCGAGTCGGGTAGCTCGAGCTTTGCCAAGGATCTCACTATGTTCAAAATTACCGCCGCGAGAGAGGGTAAGAACGACGAGTGCAAGTTTGTGTTCCTTTCGGGAAGCTCAGAGGCAAACTATGAATGGACAGACGACGATCACTTCACGCTCATCGCAGGAAAGGGTAAGCTGAAGCAGTTCTGCGAGATCAGCTTCGAGGGTGAAAAGATATTGCTCGTTTATTATCTCAAGAACGAAAAAAATGATGCAAAATATATTACTATTGATTTGAGAGAAGGAGAAACAAAATGATTGCAAAAGAATTGCTTGAAGAAGTTCTCGGTGTAGCTATGTCTACGGGCGGCGACTTCGCAGAAGTGTTCGGCGAGCATACGCGTTCAAACGTGATAATGTTCGTTGACGGAAAGATCGACAGAATAGCAGATAACGTGCTTTCGGGCGTAGGCGTGCGCGTGTTCCTCGGTCAGAGAACGGTATACGCATCTACCTCGGATATGAGCCGTGAGGGACTTCTTAGATGCGCTCGCTCTGCGGCAGACGCACTTGCAGAGGGCAACGCACCTATCTCTATTTGCTTGAACAGAAAGAGCATTACCGACATCCACCCCGTAAAGATCAACCCCGTTACAGCACAGATCGGCAATAAGACCGATATACTTAAGGTGGCTTGCTTTGCCGCTAAGGAGCACAGCGAGCTCATCTCGCAGGTTCAGGGTAACCTCAACTGCGTAGAGCACGAGATCCTCGTTGCAAACAGCGAAGGACTTCTCGTTGGGGACTCGCACACAAGAACAAGAATAGCCGTCAGCGCAGTTGCATCCGACAAGGGCGAGAACCAGTCGGGCAGCGCGGCTCCCGGTCGCGGAATGGGACTTGAAATGTTCGACTTCATCTCTCCCGCTGAGGTGGGTAAGTCGGCAGCAGAGACCGCGCTCGTAAATCTCCGCGCAGGATACTGCGAGGCAGGTCAGATGACGGTTGCTATCGAGAATGGCTTTGGCGGAGTTATCTTCCACGAGGCTTGCGGACACTCGCTCGAGGCTACCTCGGTAGGCATCGGTATGTCTGAGATGTGCGGAAAGCTCGGTCAGAAGGTCGCTAACGAAAAGGTCACTGCTATCGACGACGGAACTATTGCAGGCGCGTGGGGATCTGTCAACATCGACGACGAGGGTAACCCCACCCAGAGAAACGTGCTTATCGAGAACGGTATTCTCAAGGGATATATGGTAGACCGTCTCGGCTCGAGAAGACTCGGTATGGCTATGACGGGTAACAGCCGCAGACAGAGCTATTCCTACGAGCCTACCTCGAGAATGACCAATACATTTATCGCAAACGGTCCCGATAAGAACGAGGATATCATCGCTTCGATCGAGTACGGACTTTATGCAAAGCAGATGGGCGGCGGCTCTGTAAATCCCCTTACGGGCGCGTTCAACTTCTCGGTCAACGAGGGATATATGATCCGCAACGGTAAGATCTGCGAGCCCGTGCGCGGTGCTTCACTTATCGGAACGGGTTCGAAGATAATTCAGGACATCGATATGGTAGGTCAGAACCTCGAGACCGCGCAGGGTATGTGCGGATCGAGCAGCGGTAGCGTTCCTACCGACGTAGGTCAGCCGCTCATCCGTGTAAAGAAGATCACGGTCGGCGGCAGATAAGGAGGATAATATGAACTTTGATGCAGTAAAGAACAGTCTCGTTGCTGAAGCTAAGAACGCGGGACTTGAAGAATACGAGGTTTATTTTATGGAGTCGAGCGGCACGTCCGCCGATACCCTTAAGGGCGAGATCTCTTCCTTTTCGTCCGAGGTGAGCGGAGGTATCAGCTTCCGTTGCATCGTGAACGGTAAGATGGGAAGTGCGTCTACCGAGCTTTTCACAAACGACGAGATGAAGGCACTCGTAGCGAGAGCTATCGAGAACGCAAAGAATATCGAGAGCGACGATAAGGCAGTTATCTTCGGCGGCTCGGAGAAGTACGCAGAGCTTACTCTCCCCGAGTTTCCCGCAAAGAGCACAGCAGAGCTCAAGAAGCTCGCGCTCGATCTTCACAATAAGACCTGCGCTGAGAGCGAGTGTATCATCGACGGAACAAGCGCAACAGTAATTCAGAACAGCACTCGTATCGTGCTCATCAACTCCCACGGACTCGAGCTTTCCACAAACGTCGGTGTCGTTGGAATGGGCGCGCAGGCTGTTGTTGCAAAGGACGGAGAAAATCAGGCGTCCTTCGCACTCGAATCCGGCTTTGGCGAGGAGCTTGTTGACTATATCGCAAAGAGCGCTACCTCGGACGCTCTTGCAAAGATCGGCGCGTGCGAGATCGAGAGTGGCAAGTACGACGTTATCTTCTGCGGCAAGCAGATGAAGGCTCTTCTTTCTACCTTCTCCTCGGTATTCTCGGGTAGAAGCGCAAATCTCGGACTTTCCTTGCTCAAGGGTAAGGAAGGCGAGAAGATCGCGGCAGATTGTGTTACAGTTATCGACGATCCTCAGAAAGAGGGAAGTGCTACCCAGACCGCATTCGACGGCGAGGGCGTTGCTACCTACACCAAGAAGGTGATCGAGAACGGCGTTCTCAATACTCTTCTTTACGATATCGCAAGTGCTGATAAGGTAGGCAAGGAAAGCACCGGTAACGGTCAGAGGGGCAGCTACGCTTCTCCCGTGTCGATCGCTCCTTATCACTTCTATCTTGCAGGCGGCAGCCTCTCGGATGACGAGCTCCTCGCTTCTATGGGCGACGGTCTCTACATCACCGAACTCAAGGGTCTGCACGCAGGCGCAAACGCAGTTACGGGCGACTTCTCGATCGAGAGCGCAGGCTTCAGAGTAAGAGACGGCAAGAAGTGCGAGGCTATCAAGTCCTTCACGGTCGCTGGCAACTTCTTTGAGCTTATCAAGTCGATCGAAGCTCTCGCAGCCGACGTAAAGTTCGGATTTGCAGGCGGATTTACCGTTTTCGGTGCTCCCGATACACTTATTCGTCAGATGAGCGTTGCAGGAAAGTAATTTCCTATTGTTAAGCTCTTGACAAGCGCGCAAGCGTGTGGTACAATATTGTTTGTTAAATTTTATATGACAATTCAGGAAGGAAGTCAAAATGAAAAATACCGAAAAGACTATGGACAAGATCGTCGCTCTTTGTAAGACGAGAGGATTTATTTTCCCCGGATCCGAGATCTACGGCGGTCTTGCTAACACCTGGGACTACGGTCCTCTCGGTGTAGAGCTTAAAAACAACGTCAAGAAGGCGTGGTGGAAGAAGTTTGTTCAGGAGAACAAGTATAACGTAGGACTTGATGCAGCTATCCTTATGAACCCTCAGACATGGGTAGCATCCGGTCACCTTGCAGGATTTTCCGATCCTCTTATGGACTGCCGTGAGTGCCACGAGAGATTCAGAGCAGATAAGCTCATTGAAGACTTTTGCGCAGAGAACTCCTTCGAGCTTCCCAAACCCATCGACGCATTTTCTCAGGAAGAGATGAAGAATTTCGTTGAAGAGCACAACATTCCTTGCCCCACCTGCGGCAAGCACAACTTCACTGACATCCGTCAGTTTAACCTTATGTTCAAGACCTTCCAGGGCGTTACCGAGGATGCGAAGAACACCGTATATCTCCGTCCCGAGACCGCGCAGGGAATTTTCACAAACTTCGTAAGCGTACAGAGAACCACAAGAAAGAAGCTGCCCTTCGGTATCGCTCAGATCGGTAAGTCCTTCCGTAACGAGATCACCCCCGGTAACTTTATCTTCCGCGTACGTGAGTTCGAGCAGATGGAGCTTGAGTTCTTCTGCAAGCCCGGCACCGACCTCGAGTGGTTCAACTATTGGAGAAGCTTCTGCCGCGATTGGCTGCTTGCTATCGGTCTGAAGGAAGAGAACATCAGACTCCGTGACCACGATCCCGAGGAGCTCTGCTTCTATTCCAAGGCAACCACCGACTTCGAGTTCCTCTTCCCGTTTGGATGGGGCGAGCTCTGGGGCGTTGCTGACCGTACCGACTATGACCTTACCCAGCATCAGAATACCTCGGGCAAGGATCTTACCTACTTCGATCAGGAAACCAACGAGCATTACGTTCCTTACGTTGTTGAGCCCAGCCTTGGCGTTGAGAGAACCGTTCTCTCGGTGCTTTGCGACGCTTACGACGAGGAAGTTATCGACGCAGAGAAGAACGACGTCCGTGTAGTTATGCACCTGCATCCCGCTCTCGCACCCTTCAAGGCTGCAGTTCTTCCTCTCTCCAAGAAGCTTTCCGAGGGAGCTGAGAAGATCTACGACGAGCTTTGCAAGTACTTCTCGGTCGACTACGACGAGGCAGGCTCTATCGGTAAGAGATATCGCCGTCAGGACGAGGTCGGAACACCTCTTTGCATTACCTACGACTTTGACTCTGAAGTTGACGGTTGCGTAACCGTTCGTGACAGAGACACCATGGAGCAGGTAAGAATTCCGATCGCAGAGATCAAGTCTTATATCGAAAAGAAGATCGAGTTCTGATTTATATCAATAAAAAAGCTCTTCTGCCGCGGCAGAAGAGCTTTTTGTTATTTTATTGTGTAGATCTGTGCGTCTTTATCGCAGAAAATTTGCTTGATGTATTTCTCATCAAAGGGAAGTATCGGCGGCTCGGATACGGAGTTTGCGCCGTACTGACCGAGCATTCCGCCCTCTATCTGCGCGTAGGTGTTCTTTTCCATAACAGGACAGCTTGAAGCATCCTTGGCTACGAGATGGAGCATTCTGTAGGCAGAGCGGTCGAAGATATTCTCGCTTATGTAGAACTCGCTTGCAACGTTTGCATAGCTCCAGCCCTTGATAAGCGCGGGAGTGTCAACGTTATGTCTCTGCTGACCCCAGCCGTAGCCAGAGCGGCGAAGGATATTTCCGGTCATATAAACGCCCTTCATATAGCTCTCTACGTCGCCCTCGGTCATATCGAGAAAATATTCGATGGCATAAACGCAATCCTCAATAAGATTATTTTCGTAATGTACGTCGCGGATCTCATATTTTCTGCCGCAGGTGGTTATCTGGTGTGTGAGCCCCGCGTCGTAGACCTGATAAACGTAACATCCGTCGACTACGTAATCCTCACAACCGCCATAGATCTCGACCGCGTTGCCAAATCGTGTAACGCTTCCGCGCGAGCCCTGCGGATAGTTCGGGTCTGTGCCGAAATAGTGCTGTATCGTGCCGCCTATCCAACCGATCTCGCAGTTGGTAACGTGAAGTCCGACGACGTGACCGCCGCCGCAGATCGCGTGGTGACCTACGTATTTTATGCAAAGATTGTCGATCTTGATGCCGTTACCCGAGACTCTGATCATCGGTCTCTTCGGCAGAGCCTCGATAGAGCCGTAAACGAGAGCGGGATTTCCGCGGTCAGAACGCAGATAGAGCTCGCCAAAGCTCTTGTCGTCGACCTCGGGAATAGGGAAGTCGAGATCTTTTGACGGCTTCGTGGTGAGTCGCTTGTCAAAATGCCAATAAAGATCAAGATCGCGCGTCATCTCGCGGGCCTTGTCGAACACGCGGCTCTCGTCGTCACGACACACGAAAGTTCCGTTAACGTACGATGGGATCAGCTTGCGCGAGCAACACTCGTCATCGCCGAAAACCAGCGTGCCGACGTCAAGTATCTCCTCGGTCAGCTTCCAGATGTGATGCACAGAGTCGACCTCGACCCAAAGCTCAGGATCGCCAAGGTTTTTATCCCATCCGTAAAGGCGAGGCTTTTCACCCTCGCCGTACGCGCCGTAACTCACGCCCTCGCGCGCTTCTATGTGACCTCGGAAGAGATCACCGCGGCAAAAGAGCATGCCGTCACCGAGCGAAAGAGTGGCGCGGTTTACTCGCTCAAGCGTTTTCCATGCGCTCGCGGGCGAGAGACCGTCTGCGACATCGTCGCCGTTGTTTGAAACGTAATAAGTATTTCCCGATATCGAGAGAGAGTCGGGCGAGTTGCGTATTTCTGTTTTGCGCTTGTCCGCTATCGCGTCAAGCGTGGATATATCAATATATTTTTTGTCGGTAGCCATCAGTCCTTGCGCTCTCCTTTAAGAAACTTTAGAATATCGTAAATGTTTTTGACGGGGTGAATGGTAATTCCGTCGATCATAGGACAGCTCTGCGCGTTGTGCGTGGGGAGCAGCGCATCGGTAAATCCAAGGCGCGCCGCCTCGCGTACTCGCTGCTCAATGTGTGATACTCCGCGTATCTCGCCTGCAAGACCGACCTCACCGATGGCGATAAGCGCATCGGGAACCTTCTTGTCGGTGAGCGAGGAGATAAGAGCCATCGCAATTCCGAGATCCGACGCAGGCTCGTCTATTTCAAGACCGCCGATGACGTTGAGGTAAACGTCGCTACCCGAGAATTTCAGCCCGAGTCGCTTCTCAAGCACCGCAAGGATAAGGCAGGTGCGGTTGTAGTCGATACCGTTCGAGGTGCGGCGCGGAGCGGGGAAGGCGGTCTGCGTCACGAGTGCCTGAATTTCGGCTACTATCGGGCGCGAGCCTTCGATCGTGCATACCGCACAGTTGCCCGACGTGTCGCTCGGGCGGTCGGAAAGAAGCATTTCCGAGGGATTTACCACCTGCCTCAGCCCCGTGTCGGTCATCTCGAATACGCCTATTTCGTTGGTAGAGCCGAAGCGGTTCTTTTGCGCGCGGATTATTCTGTAGCTCTGTCGCTTGTCTCCCTCGAAGTTGAGAACGGCATCCACCATATGCTCAAGCACCTTGGGGCCTGCAATTCCGCCCTCCTTGTTGACGTGGCCGACCAAAATTACCGAGATACCCTCGGTCTTAGCCTTGCCTATAAACGCGAGCGCGACCTCCTTGACGTTGGAAACGCTTCCGGGAGAAGAGGATATCACGTCGGAATACATAGTCTGCACCGAGTCGGCGATGATAACGTCGGGCTTTACGCGCTTTGCTTCGTTCAGTATATTTTCAATATTTGTCTCGGTAAGAATATAGAGATTTTTGCCGCTCACCTTGAGTCTCTCTGCGCGGAGCTTGAGCTGACCGCTCGATTCCTCGCCCGAAACGTACAGAACGCGCCTCTCCTTGCCGAGAGTGTCGCAGATCTGCAAGAGCAGAGTGGATTTACCAATTCCGGGCTCACCCGAAATAAGCACGGCAGAGCCGGTCACAAGACCGCCGCCAAGCACGCGATCGAGCTCGGAAAGACCGGTCGCACTGCGGATATACGTGGGCGCTTCAAGCTCACAAAACTCGGTCGCCACGCTCTCACCCGCGTGTATCACCGAGGTGCGCTTGGGCGTACTGCTCTGTGCGGGAGCGACCTGCTCAACATCCTCGACAAAGCTGTTCCAAGCAGAGCACTTGGGGCATTTTCCAAGCCACTTGGGGCTTACGTATTCACATTCAGAGCATATATAAACGGTTTTAAGACCTTTCATTTCTTCCTCCGATATTTTACTTGTAATCTCTCATTCTAATTATACACCGCACGGCAGAAAAAATCAATAGCTATCCTTCAATTTAGCAAAATAGATATAAAAACGGGCTGCCGAGCAGCCCGTTGATATAGTATTAATAGTATAGCCGAAGAGAGCCGAACTCATACGGTTTTGTGTGACAAATATTCACATCTGCGGCAGATAAAATGCTTGCAATATCTCATATTACTGCGCATTTTCTCTTTGCATCTGCAAAATATTTGTTCACTCAAAACTGCAAAGCACCCTCCGGCGTTGAAATTTTTGATGGATTTGGTCAAAGCGAGTTGAAGCAAGATGCCGATCTTGCAAGACGAGATTTGCCCAAAGACGCAAAAATTGCTCGCCGCAGGGCGTATGCGTTCGACTCTCTTCGGCTATAAAATTATTCGGCTGCATCTCCAAGGCAGATAACCGTGCAAGTATTGTTCAGCTTGAGCGACGCGGCAAGCTGTGCCCACTGCGCCTCTGTTCCGCCGAAGGTTATTTCAACGAGCGCAGGACACTCATAAAACGCGTCCGCGCTGATAGAAGAAACTCCTGCGGGAATATAGATCTTTTCAAGCGAGGTGCTGTATGCAAAAGCCATCTTCTCGATGCGCTTTACACTCTCGGGAAGGGTTATCTCCTTTACGTTTTGCATTCCGCTAAGACGGATGCTCTCTACGCCGTCGGGTATTTCTACGTTGGATACTTCAGAGGCATCAAGCGGATATACCATATTGTTTCCGAAGATGATCTCATCGGGTTCGGTGCAATAGCCCTTGAGCGAGTCAATATGTGCCGCTCTGTCCTCAAGACTTACACCGACCTTGTCGAAGAGCTTATCCATCATATCAGCTTCCATATCGGAAGCTCCGCTGAAAACGTACACGGGTGTCTTGTCAATTATCGGGTACTTTTCGGACCACGCCTTTGCAAAGCTGTCTTTTTGCTCTGCAGGGAAACTATCCAACATGGCAAGGTCGTAAAGCTTGAAAAAGTTAGAAAAAGTCATTTTATCTACTTGGGATATCGAACTGTCATTCTCAATCTTTCCGTAGATCTCCTCAAAGCTTTCTTTGGTTAAATATTGAGGAATTTTCGAAGACATAAACGAGAAGTCGACCTTTAAAATATCGCCGCCGTCAGATGCGGTATTGGGAATTATCAGCGTTCCGTCGTGTATTTCCGCTTCGCTTTCAAAGCGCGTGCCCTGAAGCGTCGTGTGAGTATAATCCGTGGGCGGTGTTTGATCTTCGGGAGGATCACTAGGATCAACGTTATCTTCCGGAGGATCAGCAGGTTTCTCGGCTGGTTTCTCGGCTGGTTTTTCGGTTGGCTTTTCGGTTGGTTCTTCAGTCGGCTCTTCGAAGGGTATTTGTGTCACCTCTTCCGTGGACTTGTCGATATTCGACGTAGGTACTTCGGGATCACCGAAGGAAAGCTCGGTATCGAAATTGCAAGCACTTGCCGATACCAAAAGTGCCAAAGTCAAAACTGTTAATAAAAATTTCTTGAGTTTCATAGTCCCTCCTTTTTAATCCGGAAGCTGTCCGCGAACGAGCTTGTAAGGTGTAAGATCTACAATTTCCTGTAGGCGTGACTCTGCGGAATAGCTGAAGAAACTTATAGAACCTTCCACGAGAAAGTCATCCATATAATCCCACGCCTCTTTTAATATTTCAGGACGGAAAAGGTATACCGTGTCTGAATAGCCTATGAATTTTTTATTATATTCACCGTTTCCAACAACAATAGGCTTACTTGGATCCCTTGCTTCATATTCAGCAGGCAAGAAAAGAATAAAATCTCCCTTATCCGTTTCGTAATATATTGCTATGTCAAGGTAGGTAAGGCAAGAACTGATCCTTGGACCTAAATTAAGACAATAGATATTCTCGACTGCGACTCCCTCGCCAAATACAGTTTCAGGATTTTTTACGTAATCGTAAGCAATACTCCAACATGGGAATACAATATCAACCTTTTCTTCCGAAATTCTATCTTCCAACGCAACGTTTTTTTCGTCAAGCATCGGATTTACCTGCAAAAAGAAAATCATATCTTCAGTATTTGACTCGCTGTGCTCGGCATAGAAATACATTGGCAAATATTTTTCATTTTTTTGAAAAAATTCGCGGAAAGTCATATTTGAAAGATCGCGGTAAAAAGAGGCAACACCAATATCAAATACTTTTAATTTAATAGAGTGGTCGGGATATTCTGTTTTAATGCGGCTTTGAAGGTAGTTGTGCACGTTACCTTCGATGTATGTGGAATCAAATATATCGGTGTTTTCTTCTGTAGGTGCTTCTGTTGCTTTGTCTGTGGATTCGGTATTTTTATTGATATCCGTATCAGGATTTTCTTGCTCCTTCGAAAACAAATTCATAGCAAAGCAAAATCCGCAGATCAAGGCTATAATGCAAATTAAAAATGCCAACGAAATAATCAGATGTTTTTTCATGTTAACCTCCCGGAATTTTTTTGTGTTTTTAGGGAAGAAAGTTGCACTAAGTAATAATTGTACCGAAAAGCAAAAAACCGCTATCAAGGTAAAGATCCGTGATAGCGGCGAGAGTTTTTGTGTGACGGTAGAATTTACCTTATATTTGTATTATATCACAGTTAAATTCTTTTGTCAATACTTTTTTATATTCGGGGTTGCTCCGTTATGTAGCTCTCAAGTGCGTCGCTCAGCACCTCGACGAGCCTTGCGCGGTAGCCCGCATCCTGCAGGCGCGCGCACTCATCGGGATTTGAGAGAAATCCGCACTCGAGTAGCAGAGCAGGGCAGGTCAGCTTTTGCAACAGATATATGTTTGAGCCAGCCTCTTTTGAAGTGCGGTTGTTATCGGGCTGAAGCTCCTCGCGCACCGCAAGCTCGAGAGTTTTTGCGAGAGTGGCGGACTCGGAATTATTTTTTGAGTAATATATCTGAAATCCGCTGTATTTCGCCACGGGATAAGAGTTCTGATGTATACTTATAAATATCGCGTCGCTCTGCGCCTCGGCTATTTCGAGTCGGGCTTTGGCGTCGAGCGCCTTCTTGCGTCCCTCGTAGTCTGCGTTTCTGTCATAGAGAAGCATATCCTCGGTGCGCGTCATAACGCATCTGATGCCTCGTGAGCTAAGCGCGGCGCAAAGCTCCTTCGATAGCGTGAGATTTATGTCCTTTTCGAGTACTCCGTCGACACCTACCGTGCCGCCGTCCTCGCCGCCGGGTCCTGCGTCTATTACGACTGTGATCGAGCTTTGCCGCGGCGCTTCGGTTGCAGGCGCAGTCGGCTCGATCGGCGCGTCGTTTTTGCTTCGAGAGATAGAGAAGAGAAACAGAAATACCGCGAGAAAAAGTAAAATGAAAATAAAAAAGATAAAAAGATTTGAGCGTGTTTGTCTCATAAATTGGTTTTTGGTCGCCTTTCACAAAAAATTCTGTCGCAAATCGAAATAAATGGATAGAAAAACCTCGAAAAAATCCTTGACAATTTTCTCGAAATTTGTTATAATACTATGTAATATTATATTTCCTTGATATCGGAGGTTTTATGGATTACAGTTCTAAGTTTGTAAAAGAAGGTCTTACCTTTGACGACGTGCTTCTTATCCCCGCAAAGAGCGACGTTCTCCCCGCAGACGTTTGCCTCAAGACACGCCTCACCAACAAGATCACCCTCAACATCCCCGTTCTCAGCTCTGCTATGGATACGGTAACCGAGGCTAATCTTGCTATCGCTATTGCACGTGAGGGCGGCGCAGGTACTATTCACAAGAATATGACCATCGATGCTCAGGTCGATAACGTTGACCGAGTTAAGAGAAGCGAAAACGGCGTTATCAGCAATCCGATCTTCCTCGGACCCGACAACTACGTCTACGAGGCAGAAAATCTTATGCGTAAGTTCAAGATCTCCGGTGTTCCGATCTGTGACGGAAACGGCCGCGTAGTTGGTATCATCACCAACCGCGATATGCGCTTCCTCGTAGATTTCAACGGAAAGATCGCTGACGTTATGACTAAGAACAATCTTGTCACCGCTCCCGAAGGAACTACTCTTGCAGAAGCGCAGGAGATCTTGCGTCAGCGCAAGATCGAGAAGCTTCCTCTCGTTGACAAGAACAACGTTCTCAAGGGCCTTATCACCATCAAGGATATTGAAAAGGCAACCAAGTACCCCAACTCCGCAAAGGACGCTCGCGGCAGACTTATCTGCGGCGCGGCTATCGGCGTTACAAAGGACTGCCTTGATCGCGCAGGCGCACTTATCGACGCAGGCGTAGATTTCCTCGTTCTCGATTCCGCACACGGACATTCTCAGAACATAATCAACAAGCTCTATGATGTCAAGAATGCATATCCCGAGGTTCAGGTTATCGCGGGCAACATCGCGACCGGCGCTGCTGCTTACGAGCTTATCTCCGCAGGTGCTGATGCTATCAAGGTCGGTATCGGCCCCGGATCTATCTGCACTACCCGTATAGTCGCAGGTATCGGCGTTCCTCAGATCACGGCTATTTGCGACGCGGCTGAGGTTGCTGACAAGTACAACATTCCCGTTATCGCAGACGGCGGTCTGAAGTACAGCGGTGATATCGTTAAGGCTATCGCTGCAGGCGCATCCTCGGTAATGATCGGTTCTATGTTCGCAGGCTGCGAGGAGAGCCCCGGAGCAGAGGAGCTTTATCAGGGCAGACGCTTCAAGGTATATCGTGGAATGGGATCCATCGCGGCTATGGAGAGCGGCTCTAAGGACAGATACTTCCAGGAGGGCAATAAGAAGCTCGTTCCCGAAGGCGTTGAGGGTCGTGTACCCTTCAAGGGCCCGCTTGCAGACACCGTATATCAGCTTATGGGCGGTCTCCGCTCGGGTATGGGCTACTGCGGCGCTCCCACCATCGATGCTCTCCGTGAGAACGGACAGTTCGTTCGCATTACCGGTGCAGGTCTTAAGGAGTCTCATCCTCACGATATCAACATCACAAAGGAAGCTCCCAACTATTCCACCCTTGGCTAAAAGTCTATACAAAGGCAGTTGCTTGCGCAGCTGCCTTTTTTGTTTTTTATAATAAAAAATATAATAAAAAATGAAACTTCCTTTCTAAAAGGTATGTACAAAATCCTTTTTTTATGATATAATTATTATGTATATCTATGTAAATACGCGATTTTTCGTTTTTGAGGAGTGGATTGCTTTTTATGAGCTTTGTTATATATGCAGTTTTGGCGGCAGCACTGATCGCCGCGTTTCTGATAGTTGCAAAAAAGAAGGAGACACGCCGCTTCGGCGTATTGCTTGTGGCAGTCTGTGTGCTTCTTGAAATATTCCTATTCAACTTCCACGCATTTCATCTCGTGGGCGGAGACTACGAGGAATTCAGCATTCCGCTTGAGGACGCAAAGCAGTACGGATTTAATAATCTGAGAACAGATTTCGTCTCGAACTCCGAGGGAAGAGAGGTGCGCCTGCGCTTTGACGAGGTTGGCAGACCTATCGGCACGGTCAAGTTTGAGATCGACTATGAAGAGGGCAACTACGGCGGTAAATATGCGCCCTACGTTGATGTCCGCATAGACGCATCCGACGACACCAATACTGCCGACTTCAGAATGAACGTCGCTGAAGGTCAGCTTATCAAGGGAAACGAGGGGAGTCAGTATATAATTCTCGACCTTTCGGGCAACGTCAAGGACATTCAGTTCAAGATGACGACCGCCGACGGAGTCGCGTATCAGATAAAGAGCATTATCTTCAACTCGCCTAAGCCATTCGAGCCGTCGGCTTGGAGATTGCTTGCGATCGTGGGCATAGCATTCGCGATCTACGCGCTTCTGAAATTTCCGTCTCTTAAGGAGAGCTGTGAGGACAGAAAAAAGCTCTGGCGCGGCTCTGCCATTGTCATTACCGGTGCTTTCTGCGCGATCGCAGTTGCACTGACCGTAGTTTATAATCTCAACAGTACGGGATACCCCTTTACGAGCTTTACGCTGAAAACGGGGAATCAGATAACAAGGGAGCTTGTCGACGCTTTCCGCGCAGGTCAGGTGCATCTTCTTATTGAGCCTACTGATGAGCTGTTGGCGCTTGAAAATCCTTATGATTGGAGCGTGCGCCTTGAAGAGAAGATACCTTCACTTTGGGATCACCTGCTTTACGAAGGCAAGTACTATTCCTACTACGGAATAGCTCCAGTTCTGCTCCTCTTCCTGCCTTATAACCTCATCACCGGCTTCTATTTCCCGACACCCGAGGCGGTGCTGATATTCGGCGTTATCGGAATTATATTTTTGAGCTTGCTCTTTATGGAGATAATAAAAAGATTTTTTCCGCGTATACCCTTAAGCTTTGCGATCTGCTCCTTGCTTATTCTCCAGCTCTGCTCGGGAATAATGTATTGCTTCTGCTCGCCACTCTTCTACGAGATCGCGCAGGCATCCGGTTTTGCCTTTACGATGATGGGATTTTACTTCCTCATCCGCTCGGGCGTTGTGGGCAAGGGAAGGATCAGCAGAGTGTCGCTCTGCGCATCCTCGTTCTGCCTTGCTACCGCGGTACTTTGCAGACCGACGCTCGCGCTCTATTGCGTGGTCGCACTCATATTCATCGCATTCGGATTTTTCAAGAACCTCCGCACTGCGCGTGACGAGGGCAAGAAGCCGCTTTCAAGCTCGGTCGGATATCTCGCATCCGCGCTCGTCTGCTTTGCCGTGATCGGCTCGATACAGATGGCGTATAACTATATGCGATTTGGTTCTATCCTCGATTTCGGAATACAGTACTCGCTGACCATTAACGATTTCACGCGCTCGCAGTATCACACCGACTTCGTGGCGATAGGATTTTGGAACTTCTTATTCGCCTTTCCTATCGTTCGTCCCGAATTTCCGTTCGTCTTCTCGAATTTTTCAACTCTTGACGTAAACGGATATTACTTCGTGGCTAATAGAAACGCGATCGGACTCTTGTGGCGCGCACTTCCGATGCTTGCGTATTTCCTTGCGATAAAGGCTTACCGCAGACTCGACAAGAGTACCCGACGTCCTGCTCTGGCTATTCTTTTGCCGACCTGCATCATCGCTCCCTTCATCATCATCTTTACGATATGGGAGAGCGGATACGGCGTCAGATATTCGGTAGACTTCGCGGTGCAGATGATAATCGGCGCGCTTATGATAATCTACACGCTTGTGGGTACAGAAAAGCAGGAGTCGCGAGCTATAGTTAAGGGATTTGTCGAGAAATTCTTCGTGATCGCGCTCTTCGTTGCATTCGTCTCGAATTTCGCGCTGATCTACGATTATCTTGGCAAGAGCGGAAATCTCGCGGCACAGTTTTTGAATTTTGAGAGAATTTTTGAATTTTGGAGATAAACGGTTATGAAGCTTTATCTTGTTATTCCTTGCTATAACGAAGAAGAGGTACTATCCGAGACCGCCAAGCGCACTCGTGAAAAACTGCTCGGACTTATTGCAGAGGGAAAGATATCCGACGAGAGCAGAATATGCTTTGTCGACGACGGTTCGAAGGACAAGACCTGGGAGCTGATCGACTCGCTCTGCACTGCGGATAATATATATTGCGGACTCAAGCTCTCGCGCAACAAGGGGCATCAGAATGCTCTGCTTGCAGGCCTTATGAGTGTCAAGGATCATTGTGACGCGGCTATCAGCCTTGATGCCGATCTTCAGGATGATATCGACGCGATCGACGCTATGGTGGACAAGTACCACGATGGTTGCGAGGTCGTTTACGGTGTTAGATGTTCGAGAAAGACCGACAAGATATTTAAGAGAACGACCGCGCGCGCTTTTTATCGGCTGATGCGCGCTATGGGCGTTGAGACTGTCTACGATCACGCGGACTACCGACTTATGAGCCGCCGCGCACTTGAGGCACTTGCGAGCTTCGACGAGGTAAATCTCTTCTTACGTGGACTCGTGCCGCTCGTAGGCTTTAGGAGCGGCGTGGTCGAGTACGAGAGAAACAAGAGATTTGCGGGCAAGTCGAAATACCCCCTCAAAAAGATGTTCTCGTTTGCATTTGAGGGGATCACCTCAATGTCGATAAAGCCTATAAGATTGATCAGCGCGCTCGGATTTTTGATATTTATTGCAAGCATCGGAATGCTGATCTACTCGCTCGTGCGTCACTTTACGGGTAATACCGTCGAGGGCTGGACCTCGATAGTCGTATCGGTGTGGGCAGTCGGCGGACTTCAGCTCCTCGCGATAGGAGTCATCGGCGAGTATATCGGAAAGATATATCTTGAGACAAAGCACAGACCGAAGTACATTATTGATACCAAGCTGAACCTTGGTGAGAACGGAGACGAAAATGGAAAATAAGAAATATAATAATAAAGGCGCGAACGCAAGACCGCAGAGTCAACGTCCGCCAAGGCGCGATAACGATCGCAGACCGTATGACGACACAGAGATGAGCGAGGGACTTATCATAGGCAGAAACGCAGTTCGCGAGCTGCTCAAGTCTGGCAGAACGATAGATAAGTTGCTCGTTCAGAAGGGCGAGCGCGAGGGTTCTATCGTCGTGCTTGTTGCAGAGGCGATAGATCGTCACATTCCCGTGGTCGAGACAGACCGCGCAAAGCTTGACAAAATGACGAACTATGCGGTGCATCAGGGTGTTGTCGCTATGGCGGCAGAGAAAGAATACTGTACTGTCGAGGATATTCTCGCGATAGCAGAGGAACGCGGCGAGAAGCCGTTTATAGTTATCGCTGACGGCATCACCGATCCTCATAATCTCGGCGCGGTTATCAGATGTGCCGAGGGCGTTGGCGCACACGGACTTATTATCCCCAAACGCCGCGCGGTAGGTTTGACACCTGCGGTCAGCAAGGCATCCTGCGGAGCTATCGAGCATCTCGCGGTCACAAAGGTCACCAACATCGCGGCAACCGTTGATGATCTCAAGGAGCGCGGAATATGGATCTTCTCGGCTGAGGCAGGCGGAGAAGCCTATTACAACACCGATTTCAACTGCCCTTGCGCGATAGTGCTCGGCAGTGAGGGAGACGGAGTATCCAAGATCGTCAAGGACCGATCGGATTACATAACTTCTATCCCAATGTACGGAAAGGTAAATTCCTTTAACGTATCTACCGCGGCGGCGGTGATACTTGCGGAGGTTTCCAAACAGCACAGAAGCTGACATCACGCAATTTTTCAGGAGGCAACGTATGGCTAAGGATAATAGCAGAGAGCCCGAGCAGCAACAGAATATTTCCGAGGTTCTCGAGATGCTCAAACAGTCCTACGTAGAGGATGATACGGCGGCAGAAGAGCCGTCTGTGTATGAGGATAAAGCAGAGGAAATGTCGGACGACGATCTTCAGCAGTTGCTTCGTAGACAGTTTATGACTGCAGACGCAGAGGTAAGCGAAAAGGCAGAGGACTCTTATGATATCGATGAGGAATTTTTGGCAGAGGCTTCAATAACGGATTCCGAGCTCGAGGAAGATCTTGAGGAAGAGCTCGAGAAAGAGATCGAAGAAGAGATCGAGGAAGAGATCGAGGAAGAGATCGAAGACGAAGTCGAGGAAGAGATCGAAGAAGAGCTCGAGGAAGAGATCGAAGAAGAACCCGAGGAAGAGATCGAAGAAGAACTCGAAGACGAATCCGAAGACGAATCCGAAGACGAATCCGAAGAAGAACCCGAGGAAGAGCTCGAGGAAGAGCTCGAGGAGGAACCCGAGGAAGAGCTCGAGGAAGAGATTGAAGAAGAACTCGAAGACGAATCCGAAG